>DVJP01000069.1 GCA_018716725.1 Candidatus Merdivicinus excrementipullorum
ATTGCCGAAGAAGAGGTGGAAGTAGTAAAGCTCATTTACGACAGATATATCCATACCAATGATGGGCTTAATGGCGTGGCAAAGTATTTGAACGACCATGGATATAAAAAGAAAATCCGTCAAAACGGTACTATCCCGGGCTTTTCTTCTAACTTCGTGAAGGATGTTTTGGACAATCCTGTTTACATGGGAAAAATCGCCTATGGCAGACGCAGGACAGAAAAGAAAATGGGAACAAGAAATGAGATGCACGTGGTTGAACAGGATGAGTTTCCAATTTATGAGGGACAGCACGAGGCAATCATCTCCGAAGAAGATTGGATGCTTGCGCAGTCAAAGCGTAAATCGAACGCTTTACAGCGTGAAAAGGTACATGATCCAAACCATGCACACGTCCTTTCTGGTATTCTGAAATGCCCCTGCTGCGGCAAAAGCCTGTATGGGAATATCGCAAAGGCGCACAGCAAGGATAAGAAAACCCGTTATTACTATTACTGCAAAAATACGCTTGGTGCAACTGGCCACAAATGCACCTTCCGTTTGAATATCGAGCAGACGGAAATGAATCGCATGGTGGCTGCCATTATCTCTGCCATGGTCAAAGAGCCTCGGTTTTCAGAAGCTATCAAAGCAAAAATCGGTTCGGCAGTCGATACCGCAGATTTGGAAAGGCAGTTGGAGACTTTACAGGCGCAGCTCCGTCAGGCATTGGGGACAAAATCCTGTTTGGAACGCCAGATGGATAATTTGGATATTAACGATCCCTATTATGACCGAAAAATTTTGGATTTACAGCGCCGCTATGATGAACAGTATGCTAAAATAGAAGAAGTTGAGATTGGAATAGACGAGGTACAATGTCAGATTCGTAGTATTCGTCAGGAAAAGATTTCCGGCGATAATATTTATCGGCTCCTGCTGGCGTTTGATGAGGTGTATGGAGCTGCCAGCGAAGCTGAGAAAAAAGATTTTATGAAGGCGTTTATCGAACGAATCGATCTATATCCGGAAAAACAGAAGGATGGCAACTGGATCAGGAAGATTATCTTCAACTTCCCCGTTCCTGTGAATGGGCAGGAAATAACAGAACTGCCCTTGGAAAATGAAACAATGGTTGAGACGGTAGTATTATTGTCCAAACTCAAAGTCGACCATCATATCGAAATAGAACTCAAGATGGACGAACTGGATTTAACCGCAGCAGGGAGCAAGGCCACTTATAACGAAATCAAGGCGTATGGTATCCAGCCTTGATATCTCCCAAATCAAGCGGAAGTGCGGGCTGGATGTTGGGCAGAATCATAATCTGTCAAAGAAGGAAGATGCCAAAGTGCCGCAGTGCCCGCCGGAAAAGGAATCGGCGATTGCAGAAGCGTTAAGGTCCTTTAGGATAATTTGGGTTCACAGGCAATATGCATCAACGCTCAAAGGTGGAATAGATAAGCTGCAGCCAGCCGTTATCATATATGCGTAACCGCCAAATCTGAAGGCATACAAACATCCCGGCCCTGAGATGAATCTTAGAGCCGGGATTATTGATTTGCTGTCAAGTTTGACGGTTATATGAGTTCCAAGCGCAGGATACGCAGCTGGAAGGGGGCCGCTGTTCCGGTCACAACGCTGCCGTCCAGCCGCGCTTTCCCGGAAACAGGGCGCTCCAGCTGGTCGGCCAGGGAAACGGACGCGGGCGTAAAGCCGCAGTCTACGGCAAATTCCCCGTTTTTGCCTTCGGTTTCATAGAGCTTCAGGATAACGGCTTTGCCGTCCTCGGACATCTTCACAGAGGAAAGCAGCACATTGCCGGACATCAGGCGGACTAAGGAATCCGAAACCGGCAGCTTGCCGGGATGGGGCTGGCCAACCACTGTAAAGATGGGGTGCTCGTAATCCTGCACCAGCTTGGCGTATTCCGCATTGGATTTGCCGGGCGCCGCCGGGATCAGGGCAAACTCCATGTCGTGGAGGCCGGTTTCCGGCGTAGGGTCAGGGGCGTATGCGCCGCGGATCAAGGTCACGCTCATGCGGCCGTTGGCGGTGCGGTAGCCGTATTTGGTCTGGGCAGTCAGCAGAAGGGCGTCCTTTTCATCCTCCGCCATGACAAAGCGGTTGGCGGGCAGATCCATTTCCCTGCCTTCCCGGCGCAGAAAGCTGAAGGGCACGTCATAGAGGAATTTTTCACCGGCGCAGGAAGCGGGCAGGGTGAATTGCAGGCAGGGAACGCCCTTGTCATCGCCGCCAAACTCCCGCCAGTCGCAGATTGCATGGTACCGGAGGACGGAACTGTCCTCATCCAAGGATACCTCTACACGGAGGGTGGACGCGCTGAAGGGCATGGAGATTTCCAGCCGCTGCCTTGTTTTTCCGGACGGCAGGGGGCGCATCTCCGCTTTGGTCAGAGGGGTAACCTCCTTCTGACGGCCGGTAAACCAGGCGGACATGCCGCCCTCCCAGCCGGTAACTTCTTTCCAGACTGCCTCCGTTGCCAGTTCAAACCGGGCTTCCTTCCCTTCCGGGATCAGCTCCCGGCCGGTTTCCTTGTTGTACAGGGAGCAGAGGGAGGCAGTTGCCGGGTTGAAGACGGCCTTTACTTTGCTGTTTTCCAGCACAAAGGTTTCCGGATGCTGGGTGCGCATATCGTTAATAAAGGTGCAGCCGGATTCCACCGGTCTTTCCCCAACCAGCACGGCAGTCCAGCCGGAGGCAGGGACCTTGACTTTTGCCAGGATCCGGGCATATTTATGGCCCCAGTAGCCGCCCTGTTCCAAAATCTGGGTGGCAAGCCAAGCGCCTTCCGGCAGACGGACCGCCAGGCGTTTTTCGTCGCCCTCATAGTCCCAGACTACAAATTCCGTCACCTCATCCCGTTCCCAGGGGGAGGGGTTAAACAGGTGGAAAATCCGGGTCTTGCCGGCAGTGTGGCCGCAGCCGCCCATGACGCCGCCGAAGCCTGCGCCGCCGCCTTCTCCCCGGGAGAAAGCAACGTCGGCAGGGTCCATCAGGGACTGGGTGTCCATCTGCTCCGCCAGCCGGTAAAACGCGGCTTTCCGGCGGGCAGCGGCAGCCCCCAATACCTCCTGGTGCAGTCCGGAGGCGTATTCCCGGGTTTCCGTTACGCCGGAACCGGGGATAATGTCATGGAAGTGGTTAAAGAGCACCTTTTCCCAGGCTTCCGCGAAAATTTCCGGATGAGGTTTTGCCCCTGTCCGGAGGACGGACGCCGCGTCAAACAGCTCCGCGTCCTGCAAAGCCCGTTCCGAACGGCGGTTGCCGGCCTTGATGCGGCTCTGGGTGGTGTAGCAGCCGTCGCAGAGGAAGTTAATCTCCCCTTCGATTACTGGCAGGGTTTCCCGGCGGGCTTCCACGGTGTGGAAATACTCGTGGAAGGTGGAGAAGGTGAATTTGGGGTAAACGGGCCAGCTGTTCATCTCAATAAGGCAGTCCAAATCCCGGCGGGTGGGGCCGCCGCCGTGGTCGCCTACGCCGTAAACCTTTAAAAGGGTTTTGGAGCCGGTCAGCTCCGCCAGCTTTGCGGCATATTCCGCCACGGTGGAGTCGATTTCCCCGTTGTACCAGAACGGTTCCGTGTACAGGATCAGCTCCGCGCCGGAAGGGGCCCGCCAGCGGTTTAAAATCTGCTCCCCAACGCGGCCGCGGCAGTGGTAGTAGTATTTCACGCCGCCTTCGGAGGAAATTTCCGGCACGTTCCGGCTGTGGCCGAAGGTATCCGGGTCGAAATCCACTTCCAGGCTGTCGGGGTCAATGGAAAAGAGTTTAGATAAGTAATTTTTCGCGTACAAAATATGCCGGGACAGGCTTTCGCCGTTGGCCATATTCTTATCCGTTTCCACCCAGGCGGACGCAGTCAGTTCCCAGCGGCCTTCCGCCACCCGTTTTTTGACTTCTTCCAGCATCTCCGGGGCAAACCGTTCCAAAATCCGGTAAACGGAAGCCTGGGACTGGGAGAATTTGAAGTCCGGGTACTCCTTCATAATCTGGAGCATGGTGCGGAAGGTGTCGATGGTGGTGTTGACCGTTTCGTCAAAGCCCCACATCCAGTTCATGTCAATGTGGGCGTGGGCGGCGCAGAGGAACTCATAGCTTTTGGCTTCCTCCGCCGCAGGAAGCAGTTCCTTTTCCGCAGCCTCCGCTACTTGGTTGGAAACGACGCCTTCTTTCTCCAGGCCAGCCTGCAAAACCTGAAGCGCCGCCTGGATGAAGGGTTCGTACTTCCCGTCCGCCGCTTCCGAAAGGGTCTGCACAAAGCGCAGCTCCCCCCGGATGCGCTTCTGCCAGGGAGTTGCCTGGGGCAGATGGTCGAACCGGTCAAAGTCATGGACAATCTGAATCATAAGTATCCCTCCTGTAACCCTTAGTCACGGGCGGCTTCCGCCATTGCCAGGATATTTTCCGCCGGCACATTGGGCAGCACTTCCTCGTGGCTGGGTGAAATGACGATATTGGGGCCTAAAATATCCCGGACGCGGTGCACCTCGTCCTTGATCTGCTGAGGGGTGGCGTTGACAAAGAAGGTCTGGGCGTCGATGCCGCCTACAAAGGCCAAGTCGTTTTTATACTGGGCCAGGTCGCTGGCGCTCATGCCCGCCGCCTGGGCCTGGATGGGGTGCAGAATGTCCACGCCCGCGTCGATTAAGTCGGGGATAATGCGGTAAATGGAGCCGCAGGAGTGGAGCATAATCTTTTTGTTGTACTTTTTGCCCACTGCGATAAGCCGCTTAAAGGAAGGCAGGACGAATTTCCGGAACAGTTCCGGAGAAACAAACAAATCCCGCTGGGTGCCGAAGTCGTTGCCGAAGAACATGACGTCGGCTTTGTCCCCCAAACCGGCAAAATATTTCTCGTTGGCGGCCACATAATAATCTACGATGCGCTCCGTGGCAGCCTCTACCACTTCCGGGCATTCATACATTTTAATGAAGTAGTTTTCCATGCCGAAAAAGTCGGCGATGTTGTGGAAAAAAGGGCACCACATGCCGGTAAAGACCATTTTATCCGGGAACTGCTCCACCTGCTTGTAAATTTCGGTAAAATCGCAGTAGTCCGGGTCGGGCCAGGGATATTTCTCAATATCCGCAATGGTTTCCGCATTGGCGAAGCAGCCCTCGGCGCTTAAGGTGTGGCGTTCTGTACCGTAGGAAGGGTCGATGGCCGGGCGGCCGGAGGGATGATGATAGCCGCTGTCGGCGGTAAACCACCGGCAGTCGTCGTTTAAAAACTGAAAAATTGCCTCCCTGGTGGGTTCGATCCCCCACTTTTCCGCGTAAATCGGGACGGTTGCATCGTTGGGATGGCCGGTCCACATTGCGCCGCCGTTTGTGCTCTTGCGGTTAAAAATTTCCAAAACCTTTTCACGGGAAGTCATCGTTATTCTCCTCTCATTTGTCATATGGGACTAAATCTCGTTTTTTCAAGCAGGCTACTCTGCGGCAGAGTTTTCCTGTTCAGCGAGTGCATAGGCTTGTTCCAATTTAGGTTCAATGGCGCTGACAAACTCACTATATGCACTGTACTCTTCCTCAGAAGCAGTTTGTAATACCTCTTCCACCCGCTCCAAAGGAAGCTGCGCTGCAATATAATCCTCAGCGGAATGATCTGCCAGCCAATAAATAGAATACACTTTTTGGTCGGATTCATTTATAAACGCCAAAGGGCCGCAAAAAGCACGATCTATGCTGTCCTGATCTCCAGAATATAACGCATCAATCTGTTCATCTGTATAGCCAAATTCTTCGTAATACTCTTCCCGTGTCATCTGAAGAGTATCAAGAAAATCATCTGTAACATGAGAACGAGTTACTTCGATAAATGTTTCTTTGGGAATATCGAAGTTTTCTATAAACGCCAGTATCGTCATATCTTCGCCAATGCGGTTATATGGATCATTACTTTCATCCGCTGTAGTAGCCGTCCATGCATGCCCTTCTTCTTCTCCTACATAATTTATGAGTTCGGCGCTGATACTATGGTAAGAAAACGTATGGGACACACAAGTATTCGCTGAATAGCCGCTCACTTCTTCTGTTTCAGAACTTTCCAAAGCAATTTCAGACGATTCCTCATCAACGGCAGCTGTATTTTCCTCAGAAGAAGTAACTTGGGAATCAACAGTTTCATTGCTTGATGTTGAAGGCTCCGCCGTACATGAAGCCATGATTGTTGCTGTAAAAAGGGAAACCACAGTCATGAATAAAATTTTTTTATACATATAATTCTCCTTTACACCCACATATTTCTTTCATTATACGGCTTTTCTAACGAGAAAAAAAGGAGTTTTTTTTAATTTTTAGTACTTTTCTCGGATTTTTCTTCAAAAGGTCTATTTCCTTCCATCCATGGGTATATTGGAGCCAAAGGGCGGATACCCTATTAATAAACTGCGCGCGCCTCAAAGGAGGATTCTGCATGGAAAACCGAAATTTTTGGAAAAAAGCGGGGGTTTACGCAGGGTTTATCATTGGCGCCCTGTTGGTGGGGGCGCTGGCCGGATTTCTCATCCGGGACAGTATGGAAACCTACGCTTCCCTAAATCAGCCGCCCTTATCGCCCCCCGGGAAGGTGTTCCCCATAGTTTGGGGCCTTCTGTACCTGCTCATGGGCATTGGCGCCGCCCGGGTATTCTTAACCGGAAAAAACGGAAGGCGTTTCGCCCTGGCCTTATACGGCGTCCAGCTGTTTTTTAACTTTTGCTGGAGCCTGATCTTTTTTAACGCCCGGATGTATCTGGCGGCCTTTTTGTGGCTCATTGTCCTTTGGGCGCTGATTGCCATGATGGCCTATGCCTTTTGGAAGCTGGACCGCCCGGCCGGCCTTTTGCAGATCCCCTATCTCCTTTGGGTGGCCTTCGCCGGGTATTTAAACTGCGCCGTCTGGCTCCTGAATTGATGGAAAAAGCGTTTCTCTTTCCGGGGAAACGCTTTTTCTTTACCGTTCTTTGCGGGCTGTATATTCCGCCCAAATAGTTTCAAACCAATCGTCGGTTCTGGGCAGGGGCCGCACCGGCACAAACCGGGAATGGAAGCCGTCCCCTTCCAGGGAAGTTTCCACCCAGTCCTCCCGGTGGGAGCCGTTCCCGGGGCGATACCGGCAGGCGGCCAGCTCTTTTTCCCCTAAAAATCCCGGCATGGAAAGGGGCTCGCCGCTTTTATCGGCAATCAGTGCGGAACCCCGGCTGCCGCAGGCGGCTCCGGCAAAACCCATAGCCGACAGCATAGCGCACTGCACCAGCAGCATATCCCGGTTTTTATAAGCGTGGGGCAGTTCCAGGGGGTCTTTCACCGCCGTCTGCTCAAAAAATCCCGCCAGCGTTTCCAAAACCTCCCCGGCCAAACGCTCCATCTCCGGCAGGGAGCGGATCTGAGCCGCAAAAAGACTCATTTGCTTCTGGAAATAGGCCCGCTGTTCCCGGACGCCGGTTTCCCCGCCGGAAAGGAGCCTGCCGCACTGGGTTAAAAGCTCTTCCGCCGCTTTTTTGGCAAATTCCGGCAGCTGCTCCTCCGGGACCGGCTTGCGGCAGGTATCGGCGATGTGCTCCGCCGCCCGCTGGGAACCCACCTGGGTGGAATTCAAGGCGCTGCCGCCGGGACGGGCGATCCCGAAGGTTCCCGCCGCCTCTCCCGCCGCATACAGCCCGCTGACAGTGGTCTGCCAGTTTAAATCCACAGCCAGGCCGCCGTTGTTGTGCTGGGCGCACACCGCCGCTTCCAGAGGTTCCCGCCAAAGGTCGATGTCATGGGAGGCGTACAGCTCAATGGCTTTGGGATTCATGTGGGAAAGCCGGGCAACGGGGGTTTCCTGAAACGCCCCGGAGCGTTCCAAATACTGCCTGGTTTCCTCCGAAAGGCCGGAAAAGCCCTTTTCCAGCCCCTTGGGATTCTGGCGGAAATCCAAAAACACCCGGTTGCCTTTGTGGAAAGTTTCGTGGTAGACAATCAGGTCAATGAGGGAGGAACCGGCGACTTTCTGGGTGTCAAAAGGCCATTGATACCCTTTTAAGAACACCAGATCCAGGGCCTGCTCCGGGGTTTCAAAGTATTCCGGAAGGAATTCCCGTTCCTTCCCCTCCCTGTCCACGGCAATATACCGGGGCAGCGCCTGCTGGTAGGTCCCCGAAAGGTTCCACCGGAATTTTGTGGAAGCCAAGCCGTACTGCCATTCCTGCAAATTGCAGGCGGAGGCCCCCGCTTCCAGGGCCATGCCCGTCATGCCCGTCTGGCTTTCCGGGTAAACCGATGCTTGGTACGCAATGGCCGGGCCGCCGGTGGCCAAAATCACCTGATTGCATAAAAACACCGTCAGTCCCAGGTCGGAACCGGACAGGCGGTTTAAATCCAGGGCAAGGACGCCCCGGACGGCGTTGTCCTCCACCAGCAGGCGCACCGCCTGCATCCTGTCATAAATGGGGATGCCCTTGCTTAAGACGGATTTTTCCAGCTTTTCCGTCATGATCTTGGAGGTCAACGGCCCGCAGGAGGTGGCCCGCCGGTAGGGATCATGGTCGGTTTTGTAGCCCACGTATTCCCCGTAAACATTGGTGGGGAAGGGCACCCCCAGGTTCACCAGCTTCATAAAGGAACGCAGGGAGCCTGCGGCTTCTGCCAGGGCCGTATCCCCGTTGACGCTGCCCCCCTGGAACAGGTTGTCCGCCAGTTCATAAATGCTGTCGGCGCTGTCAGAGCACAGGGACAGCTTGTAATAGGTCTGTTTATCGCTGCCGGTGTTCCGGGAGGTCCCCATCTTGATACCCTCGGTAAGGAGGGCGATCTCTTTCCGGCCCAGGTCCCAGAGGGTGTCGGCGGCGTTAAACCCGGCGCACCCGGAACCGATGACCAGGGTGTCCAGGGCGATTACTGCGATTTTCTGCCCGCTAATTTCCGCAAATTTCATGGGATGCGTCCTTTCTGCCGGTTACAGGCGCCGGATGTGGAACCCGCCGTCGGCGTTCAAAACCGTGCCGGTGCCGAAATCCAAAAGCCCCGAACAGGCGGCGGAAACACAGTTGGCCACATCCTCCGGCTGGCCGAACCGCCGGATAGGCGTAACCCCTTCCGCAATCATCTTTTCATATTTTTCATGGACCCCGGCGGTCATATCTGTGTCGATAATGCCGGGGCGCACCTCAAAAACTGGGATGCCGTACTCCGCCAACTCATCGGCGAACAGCTTGGTAACCATGGAAATCCCCGCCTTGGAAATGCAGTATTCCCCACGGGATGTGGAAGAAGTGTAGGCCGAAATAGAGGAGATATTCACAATCCGGGGTGTATAATGTGGAAGATTCTGTTTTTTGCAGGCAATCATCCGGTTGGCGGCCCCCTGGCACATAAAGAAGGTTCCCTCGCAGTTGATCCGCAGCAGCCGTTCAAAGCTCTCCGGCGTGGTTTCCAGAATGTTCAGGCGCACCTTGCAGGCCACCCCGGCATTGTTCACCAGCACATCAATGCGGCCGAATTTTTCTAAAGCGTAATCCAGCAGGGTCTCCCGGTCCTCCGGCACAGAAATATCCGCCCGGACATAATAAGCCTCCCCCTGCCGGTTTAATTCCGCCAGCAGGGCCTTGACCTCCTCCGGGGCGGCTGTGGCACATAAAAGGGCAGTGTAACCGTCGGACAGGAGCTTTTTGGCAATGGCCAGGCCGATTCCCCGGCGGGCGCCGGTGACAATGGCGATTTTTTTCATCACAAACACTCCTTTTTCTGAGATTACAGCCGGGGTTTCTGTCCTTGGACAGCTTCTTGATACAGCTTCGTATAGACGGAGTCCCGCACCACGCACCCGGCTTTGGAGCCGAAGCGCATGAGCTGGCTGCATTTGCCGCAGGCAATGCAGCATTTCCTGGAATCCAAATCCTTTCCGGAAAGGATGTCTTTGGCAAAATCCGGGTAGGCAAAAGCCATGCGGCCGAAGCCGGCAATTTGGAAATACCCCTCCCGGACTGCCCCCGCCGCCATCTGGGGCGCAAACTGCCGCAGGTAGCTTAACCCGGAACCGATGATAGTCAAATCCGGATATGCCTCCTGAATGGACTTGGTGCAGCTTAACATCCGGGCCACGCCGGCTAAGGGGGATTCCGGCAGGTCATAGAGCTGGAAATCGGCGGGTCGGTTTACATGGGGGTTTACATAAGGGTTGCCGATGGTAATGTCCAGCAGATTGACGCCCAATTCTTTATGGAGGATTCCCACAAGCTTTTTGGGCTCCGTCATATCCGGCGTCAAGCCGTCCTTCTCGTTGACGCCGAAGCCGTAAGGATACGGGAACCCGTCGTAAACGTTCAGCCGGGAAGTGACCAGGAAATCCCCGGAAACCCTGGCTCTGGCCGCCATAACGCTTTCCCGCAGAAACCGGGTGCGGTTTTCAAAGCTGCCGCCGAACAGTCCGGGGCGGGTAAAGGCGGACAAAAGCTCGCTGCCCAGATACCGGTGGCAGGATTTGACGTCCACCCCGTCGAACCCGGCCTTCTGGGCCAGGTACGCCGCCTCCCCCATGCGCTCAATGAGCCGCTTTAAGTAGTCGTCGCTGACAATCCGTTCCTGGGATATGGGGCCGCCCTTTTCAAAAATCGGGTTATTGCAGGCAATCAGCGGCTCCGGGACGCCGTGGGGCTTGCTGTACCGGCCGGAATGGGTGGCCTGCATGAGTATCAGGGGCGCGTAACCGTTCTCCCTCATGGAAATTTCCCGGATCCGGTGGTTCATGGCCCGGAAAGCGTCCAGGTTTTCCTCTTTGATCCACAGCTGGCGGGGATTTGCCCGGCCTTCCTCCCAAACGGCGGTGGCCTCCTCCCAGATGAGCCCCGCACCGCTTTTCGCAAATTTGTCGTACCGCCGCAGGGTCAGTTCGTCCGGCTTTCCGTCCGCCGTCCCGTCGCAGCCCTCCATGGGCTGGATGGCAATCCGGTTGGGGAGTTCCTTCCCTTCCAGCCGGATACTGCCTTTCAATGGAGCGGTATCCATGGAAAAAGGCAAATAAACGCCTTCTTTTTTTGCTTCCTCCTGGATTTCTCCTATGTTCTGATAATGAAACATCATACCAACCTTTCTGGCGAAAAAGCCTTCGCCGCATCTTTTTTGCTAAAAATTTGCCCATTTGCTTTCTTTTCTTACCATTTTATGATAAAATAAAGCGGTGAGAAAATCTAGGCTTTGCTTTGGATGTTTTATGCAGAATTTGTTTTTTTCGAATATGCCGATTTGAAAAAAGCCAAATTTTACATAGATTCCCGCAAAAAACGGCGACAAAACCTTTTTCCAATGGTTTATGCTGATAACAGAATCCATCCGTCAAAGAAAGGGTGATCGATATGCTGCACATGAAAACCGGCCTCACCTCCGTCACCTTCCGGCAGAAAAGCCCGGAGGAAATCATTGCCCTGGCCAAAGAGGCGGGGCTTACCGGCATTGAGTGGGGCGGAGATATCCATGTCCCCGCCGGGGATACAAAAACCGCCTCCGAAATTGGCCGCAAAACCCGGGAAGCCGGCCTTGCCGTCCTCTCCTACGGCTCCTATTACCGGGGGGACGAAGGGGAGGATTTCGCCCCGGTACTGGCCAGCGCCAAGGCCCTGGGCGCGCCTGTAATCCGCATCTGGGCCGGCCGGAAACCCTTAGAAGAAAGCTCCCCGGAGGAAGTAAAGGCCCTGGCCGGGCGAATCCGGGAAGCGGCGGAAATGGCCCAGGAGGAAGGGATGGACCTGGCCCTTGAGTATCACCGGGGCACCGCCACTCAAACCGTCTCCGGAGCCTTGGAACTGTTAAAGGAAATCCGCGCCTGCAACGTATCCTGCTACTGGCAGCCAAACCCGGAGCTGACAAAAGAGGAACATCTGGCGGAAATCGACGCCCTTCTTCCGTTTTTATCCAACGTCCATGTATTTTCCTGGACCAAAGAAAGCCTCCGGCTTCCCCTGGCCGCAGGAGAGGACTGCTGGCTTTCTTACCTGAACCGCATCCGGGAAGGCGGCAAAAACCGGGCCTTAATCCTGGAATTTGTAAAAGACGACAGCGCGGAACAATTCCGGGCAGACGCTGGTAGTTTAAAGGAATGGGCCGCCCGCCTGGGGCTTTAAAAGGAGGAGCATTATGAAGGAAACCGCCGCTTTTATCAATGTGAGCGCTCAGAACGAGCTGCTCCGCGTCTATGACAGCGCCGTTTATGAACGGCTCCGCCAAACCCTGGACCTGCCCCGGGAAGTGATCCTGGCGGAAAACTTGGAGGCGCACCGGGAACGCCTGTCCAAGGCGTCTTATTTGTTTTCCACCTGGGGCATGCCCGCTTTGACTGAGGAGCAAATCGAGGAATACCTGCCCAATCTGAAGGCTGTATTTTACGCCGCCGGCACGGTGCAGGGCTTTGCCCGCCCCTTTTTAAACCGTGGGATCAAGGTGTTCAGCGCCTGGGCCGCCAACGCCGTCCCTGTGGCGGAATTTACCGTGGCCCAGATCGTCCTTTCCGGGAAAGGCTACTTCCAGGGAATGCGCCGCATGGAAAAAGGCGGGCGGGAAGCCTTTAACGCCTACGCCCACTCCCTCCCCTGCAACTACCAGGTAAAAATCGGCGTCCTGGGGGCGGGCATGATCGGCTCCCGGGTGCTGAAAATGCTTCAGGGATATGATTTTGAAACGCTTGCTTACGACCCCTTTGCCAGCGATGAAAAGCTGGCCGCCCTTGGGGCCAAACGGGCTTCCCTAGAGGAGATTTTCTCCCAGTGCCAGGTAATTTCCAACCACATCGCGAACCTTCCCGCAACTCAAAAAATGCTCCGGTATGAGCATTTTTCCAAAATGAAGAAAAACGCGGTATTTATCAACACCGGCCGGGGCGCTCAGGTGGCGGAGGAGGATCTGGCGCGAGCTTTGCGGGAGGAACCGGACCGGACCGCCCTTTTGGACGTCACCTGGCCGGAGCCTCCGGAAGGGGACAGCCCCCTTCTGGCCCTGCCTAACTGCATCCTCTCTCCCCACATTGCCGGGAGCATCAACAACGAGGTGGCCCGCATGGGGGCGTATATGGCGGAGGAATACGAGGCCTTTTCTGGGGGGCGTTCCTGCCGGTACCAGGTCACCTTGGATATGCTGGAAACTATGGCGTAACATTATGATTCCTTCCTTAATTACCCAAATGCAGTACAGGGAGGACGGACGGTCCCCCCACAGCCATTACCACCTGTCCTGCGAACTGGTCTTTGTCTGTTCCGGCGCGGCGGAGTTTACCATTGACGGCCGGAAATACCTGGCCGAGGAACAGTCGGCGGTTTTTATCAGCAGCTACGAACAGCACGAAATCCGCATCCTGAAAGCCCCCTACCGCCGGTATTTTGCCATGGTGCAGGCTCAGGAGCTGGAACGGGCCTTCCCCGCCTCCTCCCTGCCGGGGATTTTTAAAAACCGCCCGGCGGGGTTCTCCCACTGCGTATCGTTAAAGGCCTTCGGCGCGGAATCGGAACGGCTGTTTGCCCGGCTTTTGGAGGAAACCTCCCAAGCCGCGCCTTACGGGGAGCAGATGGTCAAAAATCTTCTGGAGGAGCTGCTTATTTTGGTATACCGGACCTGCCCGGAAAATTTCTCCAGTCTGGAAGCAGGCTCCGGCAGCCGGGTTCGGGAGATTCAGCAGTATATTGAAGCCCATTTTGCCGAGGATTTGCAGGTTTCCGGCCTGGCCCGGAAATTTTACATGAACCACTGCTACCTGACACACCTTTTTAAAAAGCAGGTGGGCTACAGCCCCAAACAGTATATCCTCCTAAACCGGCTTTCCTATGCCCAGGAACTGTTGGAAACCACCCAGTTTCAGGTTTCCCAAGTGGCGTTCCAGTGCGGGTTTGGGGATGTCAACAACTTTATCCGGGCGTTCCGGGAATGGTTCGGGGTATCCCCCAGCCAGTTCCGGAAACAGAACGGCAAACGCCCGCCTTGATAAAAATTACAAAGGAGCCAGTTTTGACCCAATGGGCAAAACTGGCTCTTACGGTATTACAGAAACATTCCTTATTCTAAAAACTCAATAGAAACCGCTGCATAAGCCGGTACCGTACAGGACAGAACCCGGTTTTCCGGAAGGGGTTTGCTGTCCTCCAAAGGCTTTTCCTGCATATTAACCGCCCGGTACTCCCGCAGCCCTGCAAACAGGCCGGAAACGGAGAGGCTGGCGGATTCTTCTTTCCCGCCGAGATTCAGCAGGCGCACCAGAAGGGTATCCCGTTCCTCAGTGAGTTTTACCGCGCTCAGCACAACGTTCTGTCCGGAAACCGCAACCAGTTCCGCACTGTTCCCCAGGCAAAGGTCCGGTTTCCGGTAATCCCGCAGGAACGCTTCATCCGGGCTTTTGCGGAAAGACACTTTTGGCGGCTCCAAAAAGGCCTGAAGTTCCGTCCAAGTTTCCAATACGCTGCCGCCGTGGGGCAGGATGGACAGCTCCCAGGTAATGGGCTTGCGCAGTTTGGCCTGCCGGGTATCAAAGTCTGGATTTACATCCCAAGGGTACCGGTCGATGCAGGCAGCATTGCGCACCAGGGTCAACGCCAGCGCGCACTCCGGCGAATCCACCGCTTCATACTCGTAAACGCCTTTGGCAGCGATCATCAGCCCCCTGCCGTTTTCCGAAACCGAGCAGAAATCCTGCATGGGATGGCAGAATAAATCCGGGGTTACTTCTCCCTGATGCCCTTTCGGCAAGCCGAGGCTGTGGGATTGGACGCAGTACGGCTGGCCGCTTTGGGATACGGATACTCCCCGGAACCCTGTGGGGAAAAGGAGCCGCACCTGATGGTCGTCGGCCCGGCAGTCCATGGTAAACCGGATGTCAGCCCGCCGCCAGCCCTTCAGCAGGCGCACAGTGTAGGAAACCCGCAGAGGGGTCGTCTCGGCAGTGCGCCCATTTAAGTCCGGCGTCAGCCCGCAGGGAACCGGAACGGCATACTCCACCTGATATTCGGCGCCTAAAAAATTATGGAAAATCCTGGTTACTGCGGCGCTGCCGGGATTGGAAACCACCGTATTCTGCACCGGCTCCCGCCGCAGGTAAAAGTTGCCGCAGTCGCCGCTTTCCTCCAAGCGGAGCAGGCCGTCGTACTGGGTTTGGGTTTCCTTGTCAAAAACGGATAAAGCGCCGTTGGGCTGGATTTGGATTTTCAAAAACTCGTTTTCCAGAACTCCGTCCGGCAGGGAGGGGACCGCGGCCTGGGGCTGCTGGGGTTCCCGGATCAGGTCGATCCGCTGGACGCCAAGCCCCTTGGACCCGGGCAGTTCCGCCAGCAGATGGTACCGGGCGCCTGCATAACGGCTGGGATGCCCCCGTTCCGGGTTGTACCGGGTATCCAGGATCTTTTCTTTTTTCAACAGCGCGCAGGGCGCCGGGCCGCCGTCAGGCAGGCGCAGAGAAAACTGGGGCATTTCCAGCGCATCCGGGATGTCTAAGGAAAACTCCGCGCAGCCGGGTTTTGCGGCGGCTGCATAAAAGACGGTGGCAAAAGGCCCGCTGTCCTCCATGCAGCTCATAAGATACCGGAAAGAATCCTCCGTTACCTGCTGGCTTAAGGAGATGGAGCTTCCGTACCGGGCCATAGCCTGTTCGAAGACCTCGTCCACCGAACAGCATCCCAAGGTATCGTGGGCGTGGTTTTCCAAAATCAGCTCCCAGCTTTTTTCCACCGCCCATTTCCGGGATTCCATGCCGAGGCGGACAGCGGCGCTGTGGAAGGGTTCCGCCCACTTCTCCGCCAGCCGTTCCGCCCGGTAGTGCGTAAGCTTATGATCCGCCCGGCAGGAATGGGTAGATTGCAGCACATCCTCATAGGGGTTCATCAGCTCCCCTTCATAAACGCGCAGCGTTTTCCCTTCCGCGCGGCATTCCTCCTGAAACGCCGCGGCATATTCCTCCGGGCTGGACTGTTTGATCTCCCACTGAGGATAGGCCTCCCGGAGCTGTTCAAGAACCGCCCCAATATCCGGCTGGGCCCAGGAATGGTCGATGCCGTTTAGCCAGAAATGCACCGGGACCGGCGCATTGTGTTCCTTCAAAGCCCGGATATCCTCGATTCTGTTTTTCAGCCCCTTGCGAGCAAAGGACTGGCCGTCCACTGTTTCCGTGTAATCCTCCCACTGGAGGGGCAGGGACGTAGCTTCCCCGTATCCATGATAGGAATAATGCATGGTGACGCTTTGCCCGGAAGGAGACTTCCATTCAAAAGCCGCCGGGGATCCAGGCTCCATTCCGCGCCATGCCAGAGCATCCTGAACGCCAAATTCCCGCAGCACCATAGGCGTCTGGGCCGCATGGCCAAACTCATCCACCATATAAGAAAAATACATAGCCCCGCCTAATTCCTGGGATTTTTTCAGCCCGTAAAGCAGGTTACGGCACATGGCCTCCCCGGAAATCAGCGTTTCCAGCGGCTGCGCATACCAGGGGCCGATTTTAAGCCGGCCCTCCCTGGCCAGCTTCTGGATGCGCGGCTTCATTTCCGGCCGCACATCCAGGTAATCCTGCACCATCATATACTGGCCGTCCGTAATAAATACATAATTAGGGTCCGCCTCCATAATTTGAACCAGACGGTCCATCATCCGCACCAGACGCACCCGATATTTTTCCAAGGGCATATACCATTCCCTGTCCCAATGGGTGTTGGACAACACAAAGATTTTCCGCTTACTTGACATCCGTATCCCGCCTTTACAATATATTGTTGGAATATTCAGCTGATTCCGTTTACATTATAGAACTTTGCCGGGAATCGCACAAGCTAAAAATAAGAAAATACATCAAAAACAAACATCGTTTAAAAAACTCCATAAATTTATAATATATTTCAAAAAATCGTTATATTGTTTGTTTTTTAAAAAACTGTTATAATAAAAACACGAAATAGGTGATTAAATATGAGTAAAATTTTAATAGTTGATGATCAAAATATTGTGCGCTGCGGCATTGCCAAAATGCTGGAGGACCTGGATTTAGGAATAGATGAAATTTATGAGGCTGCAAACGGCGCGGAAGCCCTGGATGTAATTCAGGCGCAAAACCCCGCTGTGATATTGCTGGACATTATGATGCCTGTACAGGACGGGTTCCACCTGCTGGAAAAATTACAGGAATTGTCCATTCACCCTTATGTCGTCATTATCACATCCCACAGCAATTTTTCTTACGCCCAGAAAGCGGTGCGGTTCCATGTAGACGCCTACCTGACAAAGCCCATCCAGCAGGAGGAGCTGGAACAAATCTTAATTGATATTTTCACCAAAATCGAACGGGAGGAAGAAACCAAGGAGCATTTTGAGCTATACCGCAAGCGCGTATATGATTACAGGCTGCTGGAGTTTCTTCGGGGCAACAACGTCCTAAGCGATGGGGAAAGCCTTTGCCGGGAAACCGGGATAGCGGAGCTGCAGGGCGACCGGATGCTTTTTATGGTGACATCCAGCTTGGAAAACGCGGCCTGCCACCCCTTGTACAGCCGGATTTTCCGGGAGCTTTTCGGCCCCAACTGGAAAATGTTCGAAAGCCCCGGCAGCGAGCTGCTTTTGCTGGCCGGCCTCTCCGGCAGCCAGCAGGAAAAAATTTCGGAGGATTTAGCCGTTCTTCTCCAATCCAGCGGCATCCAGCAAAAATGCGGGGTCAGCTTTTCCCCCAACCAATTTGCAAAATTTTCCGACGCTTATTTCCAAGCGAAAATTTCCCTGGCGGCCGCCATGGAAAAAGACTGCGTCGTTTATTTTTATCAGGAAGCCAAACGGCAGGTGGCGATCCTAATCAGCTGCAAAGACTGCGACAGTTTCTTAAAGATTTTCCACACCGAAGACCGTTCGCACACTATGGCCTATTTTGATAATCTGTTTTCCCGGCTGTTTTCCTCCGGCATGAAAATTGAACACATCAAGCTGGCCCTGCAAAGTTTTGTCAATTATGTCAATATGAACCTACAGGAACGGTACCAGACCAGCTTTTCCGATAAAGACTTGAAAGACTGCATTGAAATTCGGAATAACCTAATGGAAATCAAACTGCAAATGAAAAAATTCTACGCCACGCTGTATGAGCAATGGAGGGAAAACGGCTTGCTGGCCGGAGAGGACACCTCCCACCTGATTCAAAAAGTCTTGGCTTACCTTCAGACCCATTATGCGGAAAACCCTTCCCTCTCCCTTTTGTCGGAGCAGTACCACCTTAGCTATACTTACTTAAGCAGCCTGTTCAGCAAGCAGGTTGGGCAGTCCTTTACCGACTATTTGATGCAGGTCAAGCTGGAGCACGCCAAGGAAATCCTGCGGGACACCAACATCAAAATTACGGATGTATCCGCCCAAACCGGTTTTTCCAACCCCGCGTACTTCTGCAAAATGTTTAAAAAATACTACCAGGTATCTCCGGCGGAATACCGGAACCTGCATTGATATGGGGGAGCATATGTCAGAAAAGCTGCCGTTTTATCATAGCCTCCGATTTAAGCTTAGCTGCTTGTTTATTTGTTTTGTAGCCGTGCCGATTATCCTGTTTCTCGTAATCTTTATTAAAGAAGTCCAGGATTCCTCCGGGGAAAAATACCGCAGCATGCTGAATTCCAGCCTGTCCCAAACCGCTCAAAATGTCAGCGCGGATTTGGATATGGTCATCCGCAGCGCAAAAATCTTTGTAAATGATCCGGAAATAGCCAATACCCTGCAGATGGATTCTTCCGATAAATATAACATCTACCAAAAAAAGCTCCAGCTGAAAGAACGGCTGGAAAACATCAAAACCCAGTACAGCTTTGTAACCCGCGCAGTTTTAATCCATGGAAACAAATCCATGGTGGACATTGCGGACCTGCTGATTTACGACGGCAGGATAAGCTGCCCGGGGGGGGGGTCAAAGCGGATTTCTTGCCAGTAAAGCCCAGGAGCAGGGCGGAAGCCTGCAAAAATTGGATTCCTCCAGCTATTTGGGGATTTTCCAGCCGGCTAATACTTATCTGCCCCGGAATATCGACTGCAATTTAGCGGCATACCAAAAAAACGGCCGGGTCAATACCCTCTATTTCCCCATTTATGACGAAGATTATGAAAACTACCTGGCGGTTCTGGAAATCAATATGGACATATCCCAGCTGCTGGAGCCTTTGAAAGCCATGGCCCTTACGGAAGAAATCTACTGGGGGATTTTCAGCGAGGATTTTCAAAACTGCTTTTACCACAACGGCGGAGACTTTTGGGAACAGCTTTCCCCTTCCGCTTTCCAAGAGTCAAAAACCCGGGTCGGCTCAGAACGCTATTCTGTTTTAACGCAAAAAATAGAACTTATGAACGTTTGGATCGCCTGTCTTACGCCTACCAAGCTTCCCAGCGGCAAAATGGCGTCGGAACGCGTCATGCTGGCTGTTATTTTAGGGGTGTTGATTATCTTTACCGCCGCAATATTCCTGTATTCCAACCATGTGGTGCGGGACATCCTGCGGCTGGACCGCTCCATGCGGACCATCCACTCCGACTTAGTGGAGCAAAAGCTCCCGGCCCCCATTCACACGGACAGCAAAAGCGAAGTGGGCACCCTTGTTGCCGGATATAACGCAATGTTAGAAAAAATCCGGTCCCTGATGGACGACATTAAGACTGCGTATGAACAGGAGAACAAAGCCATCTTTCAAAATTTGGAACACCAGCTGCGGGCGCATTTCCTCTTTAACGCGCTGGATATGGTGCGCATGACCGCCAGGGAGCAAAAACAGGGCCAAATCGAAAAAGCAGTCAATATCATCATGCAGTACCTAAAATTCACCCTGCGGAACACAGGGAAAATCTGCACCGTCAGCGAAGAGCTGAAAAATATCTCCTGCTTTATTGAAATGCATAACCTGATACGGCAGACGCCCATTGGGTACTGCCTGAAAACCAGCGGGAAAATAAACGGCAACGCAGGGAGCTACTCCATGCTGAACTTTATTTTGCAGCCGTTGGTAGAAAACTCCATCCGGCACGGCTTTGCAAAAAAAGATACCGGATGCGAACTGACCATTGAAATCTACGCCGACGACCGCTACCTGACCCTGACCGTTGAGGACAACGGCATGGGCTTTGATACCTCCAAGGATATAAAGGAAATCAGCTCCGGGTTTGGCATCGGCCTCGTTAATATCCAGGAACGGCTCCAGAGGCTGTTCCCGGGGAATCATGAATTTGAAATTACCAGTTTTCCAGAAATCGGCACCTGTGTGCGGATCAAAATGCCCCTCATCCAGAGCGACGCCGAACCTATGCCATAGTATTTCAGCCGGACTTCCATCACCGCGGGATGGAACGGCTCAAATAAATCTACCTAAATTATTATGGAGGGACCTGATTATGAAAAAAACTGTCACCCTGCTTTTAGCGGCTATGCTTATCTCGTCCACCGTCCTGTCATCCTGCGGGGACACGCCTGCGGAGTCTTCGGCGGAATCTTCCGCGGAAGCGTCAGCCGCCGAAAGCGCTGGCGAAAATACGGAAGAAACGGAATCTGACGGCCCGGTGAATTTGTCCATCTGGACAGGGCTGCACGCGTTGGAAGCCAAAGTCGTCAAAGACAAATCGGAAAATGAAGCGGTTCAGAAATTCTTGGAAGGCTATGACAAGGAAGTTAATATTGAATGGATTCATCCCCCTGTGGGCATGGAGCAGGAAAACTTTAACTTAATGGTGACTTCCGGGGACCTGCCCGATATTATCATCAATGACTTCAGCTCCTATAAAGGCGGCGCCGTCAAAGCCATGGACGATGGCATCCTGCTGGACGTTACGGACCTGGTGGAAGAGTACGCCCCCAATTTTCAAAAATATTTCTACTCTGATCCGGACACTAAGCGCGCCGTTTTCAGCGACGACGGCCGCCTTCTGAGCTTCGGCATCCATACGCCGACCATGGACCTGGAAACCGGGGAACCGTCTAACCTGTGCTACACCGGCTTAATGGTCCGCAGCGATTTGATGCAGAACGCCGGATACACCGTCGACACCTTAATAACAGTAGATAACTGGGAAAAAATGCTCACCAGCTTTAAGGAACAGGGAGTTGTGCCGCTGATGTGGGCGGCCAGCGACTGGGACATTATCAAGCCCTGGTTCTTAGGCGCTTACGGCGTAGGGACTGATTTTTACCTGGATGGAGACACGGTAAAATTCGGGCCGATTGAAGACGGTTACCGCCAATGGCTGGAAACCTTTGCCAGATGGTACCAAAACGGGCTGATTGACCCGAACTTTACCACTTACAAGTATTTTGACAACGTACAAACCGACATGATGGCCGGAAAAGGCGGCGCCACCGGTTACCACATTTATGACTACAAAATCTATCATGACGCGGTAGCCGCAGACGACCCCTCCAAGGCCCTGATCCCCGTTCGTTACCCTGTCCTGAACGAAGGCGATATTTTCCACTTCCAGGATGCCGCCCGGAACTTCTGCGAATCGCCCATGATGATTACAACCGCTTGCGAAAACCCGGTGGAAGCGGTCAAATTCATCGACTACCAGTATACGGTAGACGCCTCCATTATCGCAAACTGGGGCATTGAGGGAAAATCCTACGAAATCGACGACACCGGGGCGTATCACTTTACAGATGAATTCAACTCCGATGAAAGCTACCGCTGGATGTATACAACGGATACCTTCCGCGGGCTGGTAGACGTGGGCGTGCAGTATGAGTCCTACCTGATTAAAGAGCAGACTGACGCCTGGGCTTTGTGGGACAACGGCGACCAGGACGCCATCTGCAAGCTTCCTCCCAACGGCCTTGTGAAGACTTCCGAAGAATCTCTGGAATACTCCCAGCTGATGGGCGACATCAACACCTATGTTTCCGAAATGACCTTCGGCTTTATCATGGGGGATATTCCCTTAAGCGACTGGGACAGCTATGTTCAAACGATTAAAGATATGAATATCGACCGGGCAATCGCCATTACGCAGGCTACCTATGACCGTTATCTGGCCAGATAACGGAAAACCCCAAAAGTGTCATGCCTGAAATACGGCATGGCACTTTTTCAAGAAACGGAGGGACTCACATGACACAGAATCAGGCGGCAGCTGGAATCAACGCGCCTAAAAAACGAACTTGGCTTGGGCGGCTGGGCAAGGATTTGGTGCAAAACAGATACTTATATCTCATGTTTGTGCCGGTGCTGGTTATTTATATCTTATTTATGTACATTCCCATGTACGGCGTCATTATCGCATTTAAAGATTTTAATCCCGGTTTGGGTATCCTGGGAAGCGAATGGGTCGGTTTTCAGCATTTTGAAAATTTCTTTTCCAGCTATTATTTTGGGCGCATCCTGCGCAATACGCTGATTATCAGCGGACTTTCCCTGCTGGTAAACTTCCCTGCCCCCATTATTTTTGCCCTGCTCTTAAACGAGATCCGGCTGAAACGGTTCAAAAAATTCGTACAGTCCGTAACTTATTTTCCACATTTCCTGTCTACCGTCATTGTATGCGGCTTAATTATTGAATTTTGCTCTACCCATGGGGCCATCAACCAAATTATCCAAATATTTTCCCCTGACACGCCGGTGCGGAACCTATTGGCGGAAAAGTCCCTGTTCCGCCCCATTTACATCATTTCCGGCGTGTGGCAGAATTTCGGATGGGACTCCATCATTTATCTGGCCGCCCTTTCCGGGGTGGACAGCTCCCTTTATGAGGCGACCGTCATTGACGGGGCGGGACGGTGGAAGCAGACTCTTCACGTTTCCATTCCCTCTATTCTCCCCACCATTGTCATTATGCTCATCCTGGCTATCGGCGGCCTGATGAACGTAGGCTGGGAAAAAATCGTACTCCTTTACTCCCCCACTACCTACGAAACAGCGGACGTTATCTCCTCCTTTGTATACCGCCGGGGCCTTATCGAAAATGACTTCTCCTTTTCCACTGCCGTGGGCCTTTTCAATTCCTTGGTAAACTTTTTGCTGATCATGATTACTAACCGCATCAGCAAAGCCGTTACCGAAAACAGCTTATGGTAGGAGGTGGATGGATATGATTGCCTATTCCCGCAGTGAAAAAGTGTTCAACGTTTTCAATATCTGTTTCATGGTCCTGCTGCTGATTGTGACCGTTTACCCCATGCTCCACATCCTGTTTGGCTCCATCAGCGACCCCAAACAGCTGCTCCAGCATTCCGGCCTGATATTGAAGCCCATGGGCTTCGACTTGCAGGCTTACAAAATCGTGCTGACCACTCCCAGTATTTTAAATGGATTCCTTAATTCATTGTGGTATACCGCTGTCGGCACCAGCCTCAGCATGCTGCTTACAATTATGGGGGCTTATGTCCTTTCCCGAAAGCATTTGATGCTCAACGGATTGCTTACTTTTATTGTGGTGTTCACCATGTTTTTCAGCGGCGGCTTAATTCCTCTGTATTTGCAGGTCAAATCGCTGAATCTTATCGGAAGCCGCTGGGCGGTCATTCTTCCTTACCTTGTCAGCACATGGAACCTGATCGTCATGCGGACCTCTTTCCAGGGGCTGCCGGAAGGACTCATTGAAAGCGCGAAAATTGACGGCGCCAATGATTTTGTCACCCTGTTCCGCATTGTGGTCCCACTGTCCATGGCAACAATTGCCGCTATCTCCCTATTCTATGCCGTCGGCTATTGGAACGACTGGTTCGCGGCGTCCATTTACCTGAAAGACCGCAACGACTTCCCCTTACAGCTGTTCTTAAGGGAAATCCTGATTGCCTCCCAGGTCCAGGAAGCGGCTAAATCCTCCGCCATTTCTTTTGACACAGACCTTTACCGGACGGCTATCAAATATACGACGATTATTGTTTCCACCGTCCCGATCTTGCTGGTATATCCCTTTTTGCAGAAATATTTTGTAAAAGGCGTACTGATCGGATCCATTAAAGGCTAAACAGAGCAAAGCAGCGCATGGAATAAATCCATGCGCTGCTTTGCGTTCCAATATTAGTCCAGATGCTCAAAGAGACCCTTAACGATATTGGTAGAAAAGTCGTTGGCTTTTTTGATATCCTCGTCGGTAAGTTTCCCATACCCAAACAAGCCCTTGGATACCTTCAGTTCCAGTTTGCCGGAAACTTCCACTTTGTTTGCCTTAAAGATTTCTTCCAGCTCCGCCACGCCCTGGCTGCCGGTTTTGGACATGGTGATAACCGCCACGTTAGACGCGCGCTCCGGCTTCAAATCCTTGCAGAAATCAATCAGCTGTTTGGCTGGCTTTGCATAGTTGTCGTATACAATGATTACCAGCTTCTGCCCCTCGCAGGGATACGCAGGCGGAATCTGGTCGCATTTGCATTTAAAGGTTCTGCCGACTGCTGTCGCCAGAGCCTCCGCATTTCCTTTGCCATCCTTGGAGAAGTACAGTACCTGCATTTTCATAGTAAACTCGATCCTTTCAATCCAATATTCTGTCTCGTTTTTCTGTCTGTAAAAAGGGTTCTTACAGCATCTTATATCGATATTTATTATTGTAGCATAAAAATCCATTGTTGTCCAAAACATTTTGTAAACTTTTGGTGAATATGAGTACTTTTAAACAATATTTCATTCAATTAATTGTATATATTATTTAATGCGAACCATCCAAACTTTATTTTTCTTTTTGTCCAGATTGGATAAAAATATTTATCCTTAAATTTGTGCATCCGCCGCTTGTGTTAAGGAAAATAATGTGATATAATATATAAAAATATATATTTTTTAAAAAATAATATAGGCATATCAAATCAATCCCCAGGCTGTTTTGGTGCAAAACCGGAACATTGGATTAGGCGGCGGGACAACTCTGCCGCTTAGCGATCAAAGGAGTGAGCGTATGTTTGAAAAACTGACCCCCTTAGCGGAAAGTGAAAAATCCTTGGTGAAAGCAGAAATTTCCGCCCTGAAAGCCCGGCTTTCCTCCCAGCAGCAGCAAGTCAAGCAGGCCAAACTGCCGGTGGTGGTGCTGATTGAAGGATGGGGCGCCTCCGGAAAGGGCAGCCTCATCGGAGACTTGATCTTAAATATGGACCCCCGTTCCTTCACGGTTTTTTCCATCAACCCGCCTACGGACGACGAAGCGCGGCGGCCCTTTTTGTGGCGGTATTTTCAAAAGATACCGGAAGCGGGGCAGTTTGTCTTTTTTGACTCCGGCTGGTATGGGGAAACCATCCAAAACGTTATGGTCGACGGCCTAGACGGCAAGGACTACCGCCGCCGGATTGAAAGCATCAACGCCTTTGAACGCCAGCTGACAGACGGCGGCTACCTGGTGGTGAAATTTTTCCTGCACATTCCCAAAAAGATTCAGGATGAGCGGTTTGAAAAGCTTTTAGAGTCGGAAAACACCGAATGGCGCATTTCCAAGGCGGACAAGCGGGAAAACAAGCATTATAAGGAATATGCCGCAGCCTGGGACCAGCTGCTGGACAAAACGGACACCCCTGCGGCGCCTTGGCACATTATTGACGGCAGCGAGCGCACCAAGCGGCTCCAGGTTTACCGGGTACTGACCGACGCCATTGCGGCGGCTCTGGAAGGAAACCGGCCCGTTTATGACGCGCCCCACGCGGAATTCCCCCTGTTATCCATGCCCAAGCTTGCCCAGGTCCCCTTAGACCAGAAGGTTGAGGAAACCGAATACCGGGTGCAGCTGAAAGAAGCGCAAAACCGCTTAAAAGATCTGCACAACCGGATTTACCGGAAAAAAATCCCGGTGATCTTAGTCTATGAGGGGTGGGACGCCGCAGGAAAAGGCGGCAACATCAAACGGGTGGCCGCTGCTTTAGATCCCCGGGGCTATGAAGTGGTGCCCATTGCCGCCCCGGATAAGCATGAGATTTCCCGCCAGTACCTTTGGCGGTTCTGGAATCATATTCCCAAAACCGGTCACATCACCATTTTTGACCGCAGCTGGTACGGCCGGGTCATGGTGGAGCGGATCGAGGGGTTCTGCTCCGAGGACGACTGGAAACGCGCTTACCGGGAAATGAACGAATTTGAAAAGGAACTAAGCGACTGGGGCGCGGTGATTTTAAAATTCTGGATCCACATTGACAAGGACACCCAGCTTGCCCGGTTCAACGACCGGCAGAACACCCCGGAAAAACAATGGAAGATCACCGACGAGGACTGGCGCAACCGGGAAAAATGGGACCAATACGAGGTGGCGGTGGATGAAATGCTGCAAAAAACCTCCACTGAATATGCGCCCTGGCACATTATTGAGTCCACGGACAAAAAATACGCCCGGTTAAAAGTGCTGAACATCCTCGTTGACGCGTTGGAGGACGCGTTAAAGAAATAACCGCCATGCAAAGCCCGCTGGAGGGATTTCTCCTATCCGGCGGGCTTTTTCTTTTTCGGAGGCACAATTTATTTTATTCGACAAAATTCGACAAAATTTTTCCCAAAGCTGTGATATAGTATAGTTGTGGGAGCAATCCCACAGAGGCAACGCCTCAACCTTTTTCCCACTCTGCCCAGCTTCCGCCTGGGCGGAGCTTTTATTTTGCAAGGAAAACTCCCCGCCAACCGGCAGGGAGTTTTTACACTGCAATTTTCTATTTCCGGAGGCTTCCTCCTATTTTTCTTCCAGCAGGCGCAGCATCTCTTTGGCTTCTCCCACCGTTACCGGGTCCTTAGGCCCCAAATAGATATCGGAAACCAGCCCTTCCCGGCAGGCCCATGCCATTGCCCGGCGGGCGCCGGAGGAAATTTCATCCGCGTCCTCCGCCTTGTCCAGGACATCATCCGTCACTCTGGGGCTTCCCTGGGATTTCCAAAGGGCCGTCACCAGCTGTTCCCGTGTCATAGCCCCGCCGTTCTCAGAAGACGCCGCGCTGGCTGCGTTTGACTTCTTGCCCAGCATCTGGTTCAGCGCCCCTTGGGTAAGGGGTTCCCAGGAAGCGCTGGGCAGGATCATAATGTGAAAGCCGTTGGTCTGAGCCGGATAGGAGGTGGCGTTGACGCCGGTCCAGGCGACAATATGTCCGCCAGCCTGCAAATCATCCGCCGAAACCTCTTTGTCGGAGCCATAGTAAGAAAATTCCGTCTTTTCATTCGCCACGATATAAAGCCCGCCGTTGCTGGTCTGAATCCAGGTTTTTCCATTTTGCTGGGAAACTCCTTCCACCTCATAATACTGGGCGCAGCCCACGTCCATGGGGACGTTGCCCACTACGGCAAAGGCTGGGGACTGGGGCGGGATGGAACGGGTTTCCACAAGGCTGTGGAACACATACAGCCGGTCGCCTGCCTTCACGTCCGCAGGGTCTAAGGCCTTTTTGCTGCCGCTGTCAACCCAGACGGTATCTTCCGCAATGTTGAACACATACTCGCCGTACTGTTCCGAATCCATCCGCAGCTGGATGATATTGCCGTCCTCATCCTTCACGGCCTCTTTGACTTCGCCGTAATATAAAACGCTGTCCGGCAATGCCTGTTCCTGTTCCGTGGCGGTTTGTTCCGTCCCGCCGGACACTGCCGCCGCAGAAACCGGAACGGCGAAGGATACTGCCAGCATACCGCACAAAGCCATAGCCAATAATTTCTTTTTCATGATGCTTCCACCTCTTTTGGTAAACTCATTTCCCGTACAGGGGCTTTCATTTATCAAGTACCCAAACCGCCCGCTGATGTTGCATGTTGGAAAAAAATTTTCCGGCTGCCGGGAAAACCCGGGGCCGGAATTTTTCTTTCTCACACTTTAAAGGAAACCGACTGTTCGCCCTCTTCCTCCTTGCCGAACTCGTAATCGTTGCCGGGAATAATGGCGTTCAGAACAATCCCCAGGATAGCCGCCACAGCCAGGCCGGACAGGGTGATGGTGTAATCGCCGGCGGCAAAGGAGATGCCGTTGTTTTCAAAGGCGAAGTTGATCCCCAATGCGCTGACCAAAATCACCGCCGCAATGACCAGGTTCCGGGTTTTGGTGAAGTCCACCCGGTTTTCCACAATGTTCCGCACGCCTACGGCGGAGATCATTCCGTACAGGATAATGGAGATGCCGCCGATAATGGCGGTGGGGATGGTTTCAATAACCGCGCCGATTTTGGGGCTGAAGCTCAGAAGGATGGCGAAGCAGGCGGCAATCCGCATAACTCTGGGGTCATAGATCCGGGTCATGGCCAGAACGCCGGTGTTCTCGCCGTAAGTGGTGTTGGCAGGGCCGCCCAGGAAGCCAGCCATGGAGGTAGCCAGGCCGTCGCCCAGCAGGGTCCGGGACAGGCCGGGGTCGGCGATGTAGTTTTTGCCGGTGGTGGCGCTGATGGCCGCCATGTCGCCGATATGCTCCATAATGGTGGCCAGGGCGATGGGCATAATCATGAGGATAGCGTTTAAGTCAAATTTCGCCATGGCGGAACGGTGAACCGGCAGGCCGATCCACTGGGCTTCCCGGATGGCGGTGAAGTCCACCTGGCTCATGCACAAAGCCACAGCATAGGAAATCACAATTCCCAAGATAATGGGGATGATCTTCACCATGCCCCGGCCCCAGATGTTGCAGATGATGATGACCGCCAGGGCGACAACAGCCAACAGCCAGTTGGTGCTGGCGTTGGACACGGCGTTGGGAGACAAAATCAGGCCGATGGAGATGATAATGGGGCCGGTGACCACCGGCGGGAAAAACCGCATGACCCGCTTAATACCGAAAGCGGCAATCAGGGCGGACAGCACCACATACACAAGGCCCGCCGCCACAACGCCGCCGCAGGCATAGGGAAGCATTTCCAGGTTGGAGCTGCCGTCCTCAAGCCTGGGAGCCACCGCCGCAAATCCCCCTAAAAACGCGAAAGAGGAGCCTAAAAACGCCGGTACCTTTCCTTTGGTGATCAAATGGAACAGCAGGGTTCCCAAGCCCGCCATCAGCAGGGTGGTGGAGACGTCCAGGCCGGTGATAATGGGCACCAGGACCGTTGCCCCGAACATGGCGAAGGTGTGCTGGATTCCCAGCAGGATCATCCGGGGGATCCCCAGCTGGCGGGCGTCAAATAAGCCCTCCGCCCCAATGGCGGCAGTTTTTGTCTTTTTCATACTTCCTCCTTCTTCGGGCTGCTGCTGCCCGATCCGCTTACAAAAAGCCGCATAATTATGTTTATTATAACAAATCCTTTACAAATTTTCAACAGATTCTTTTCATTCCCCTTCTTTTCGTTCTTTTCACGCAAGACGGAGGATGTTTTTTGTGCGGATTTTTCTTCATGGCTGCAACCTCTTAACCGAAGAATTGTGGAGCAAAAAAGACAGGCCCGAAAGCCTGTCTTTTCCGTTTTACCATCTGCCCTTTTTCAGCCGCCCCGCAACTAAAATGGTTCCAAAAATCAGAAGTACCAGCAGGGCGGAAATCCAAAGGGGACTCAACACCCACAGCCAGGAAACGTCTATGAGTCCAAAGTCCTTCAGCACAATGAGGATCAAGGTCAGAGTGCCGATGAAGCCCATCCCGGACCTTTTCGCCTGTTTTTATTCCATCGCAGCGTCCTCCTTATTCCTCACCGGAACCAAGAGACCGGCAGACCACCCGGCCGAATTTCACCATCAGGGGGATATAGGTTGCCAGGAAAACAATCCCAGCCAAAATCAGGGGGATTTTCCGTTTCTTCTCCGGCACGCAAAGGCCGATGAGCACCCCCATAGCGCAGAGGCAGAATTTAACTAAGGCCAGATCTTTCCAGTCGCACTCCCGGATATAGGCGTTTCCCCAGTCAAAATGCCTTTTCACGAAAATCCCTCCTGTTGTATTGAGTTATAAAATACTCTTCGTAATTTACTCCGCCAAAAACGCGCCCATGTCCGCGTCGGAAGGCATCCGCCAGTCGCCCCGGGGAGAAAGGCTGACAGAACCGACCTTGGGGCCGTCCGGCAGGCAGGAACGCTTGAACTGGCTGATAAAGAACCGTTTTAAGAACAAAGACAGCCATTTATCGATTTCTTCCTTGGAATATTTCTCCCCAAAGGCCCGGCCGGCCAGGAAGGCCAGCTTGTCCCGCTGGCAGCCGAAGCGCAGGAAGTGGTAAAGGAAGAAATCGTGAAGCTCATACGGCCCGATGTTGTCCTCGGTTTTCTGCTGGATTTCGCCGTTTTCATCCGGCGGCAGCAATTCGGGACTCACCGGGGTGTCCAGCACCTCACCCAGAACGGCGGCGGTGCGGGGGTCCGATTCCTCGGCCACAAAGGCCACCAGGTGCCGCACCAGGGTTTTGGGCACCGAAGCGTTGACGCCGTACATGCTCATGTGGTCGCCGTTGTAGGTGCACCAGCCCATGGCCAGCTCCGAAAGGTCGCCGGTGCCCACCAGGATGCCCCTCTCCTTGTTGGCCAAATCCATGAGAATCTGGGTGCGCTCCCGGGCCTGGGTGTTTTCATAGGTGACGTCGTGGACAGACGGGTCGTGGCCGATGTCCTGCATGTGCTGGAGGCAGGAAGGCTTAATGTCCACCTCCCGAAGTTCGGCCCCCAGGGAACGGATCAGTTCCAGGGCGTTCTGGTAGGTGCGGTCAGTGGTGCCGAAGCCGGGCATGGTGACGCAGAGGATGTTTTTCTCCGGCAGGCCCAGGCGTTTCATGGCCTCGTGGGACACCAGCAGGGCCAGGGTGGAGTCCAAGCCACCGGAAATGCCGATAACAGCCCGTTTTGCGCCGGTGTGGGACATGCGGCGGGCCAGCCCGGCGGACTGGATGGCAAAGATTTCCCGGCAGCGTTCCGCTCGGGTTTTGCCGTCCCGGGGAATAAAGGGGGCCGGGTCGCAGGGCCGGTCCATCTGCTCCAAAGAAAGCTTTGGCAGTTCCCCGGAAACCACCCGCAGCCTGCCGCCGTACACCGCCGCGCAGTCGTGGAAGCTGCCGTTTTTGCGGCGTTCCGCCATAAGCCGGTCCAGGTCAATGCAGGCCACGGCCATGGTTCCCTCAGGGCAGAAACGCTCCCCTTCCGCTAGAATTGCGCCGTTTTCCGAAATGGTGCAGGCCCCGCCGAATACCAGGTCGGTGGTGGACTCCCCAAGGCCGGAGGATGCGTAGACGTAGGCGCAGATGCACCGGGCGCTCTGGCCGGAAATCAGTTCTTTCCGGTAGGCGTCCTTGGCCACCAGCTCGTTACTGGCGGAAAGGTTCAAAATCAAATTCGCGCCGCTGACAGCCAGCCGGGAACTGGGGGGAATGGGGACCCACAGATCCTCGCAGACCTCCACGCCCATAGCCAGTTCTCCGAAGCGGAACAACAGCTCCCCAAAGGGGACGTTTTGGCCGCAGAGGGCAATTTCCTCCTCCAGAGCGGAGGAACCCGGCGCGAACCACCGTTTTTCGTAAAATTCCTGATAATTGGGCAGGTATTCCTTGGGGACAGCCCCCAGAATTTTTCCGCTTTGGATAATAACAGCGCAGTTATACAAGGCGTCGCCCACACGCACCGGCATTCCCAGGGCAATCACTGCGGGATTCCCGGCGGTTTCGGCCAAAATCCGGCCAAGGGCCTCTTCACAGCCCCGGATCAGCCGGTCCTGATGGAACAGGTCGGCGGCGGTATAGGACGATAAAGCCAGTTCCGGCAGGACAATCACCTGGGCGCCGGTTTCCCAGGCTTCGGCAATAGCTTCCAGCAGGTAGGCGGCGTTTTTTTCAGGGTTGGCCACCGCCGTTTTGGGAGAACAGGCGGCAATCTTAACAAATCCGAAATCGGACGCGGTTTTCATGGAAACACTCCTTTTCACATGGGTAAGATTTCTGCTTTTATTGTACCTCATTCCCGGCAGGTTTGCAAGGAAAAAGTAACGCACAAAATTAAACCATAAAATTCGTACGATTCTCACAACTTTTTTTGGTAAAGCCTGTTGATTTCATGCAAAGAATTTGCTATAATGAAGGCAAGAAAGGGGGCGTTTTGAATGGCTCATATCGAAATATTGGCGGTGTTGCTGGCTGCGTCCATATTGACTGCCTGCGGCCAGGCCGAACCGGCGGAGGCGGACCCGGCGGTCTTTGAAAATACGGCTTGGAAACAGTCCCCGGAGGAAACGGAAAAGGCCCTGGGCCAGGATTTTTCCAAGGAATCGCCGCCACGGGAGGAGGTTCCGGAGGGGGAACTGCTGAACTGCCTGTATAACAGCCCCATTACCCTGCCCGTCAGCGGGGCGGAAGCGGAGAACGCTTCCTTCCTTTACTGGAACCTGGACGGCAGCTTCCAGCTTTCGGAGGTGCGGCTGCTGTTCGGCTCCCCGGAGGAAACGGAGGAATACCGGGCTTATCTGGACGGCCTTTACGGGGAAGCGGAAGAAGCGGAGATTTCCCTGTTGGACGAAAGCGGTCAGTACAGCGCCATTTGGCAGTGGGCGGACGGTGAGATCAAAGTTTCCTATCTGCCGCCGGAAACACCCTTTTATAGCGCGGAATTTCCCAACGGGATGTTCCGCTTCCAATGCGGCGACTTTCCCTGGACAGAATAAAAATACCCGCCTTTCCTTTTGGAAGGGCGGGTTTTCTCTTATTTTGCGTAGTCGATGGCCCGGCTTTCCCGGATCATGTTGACCTTGATCTGGCCGGGGTATTCCAGCTCGCTTTCGATGCGCTTGGCAATGTCCCGGGCAACGATGACCATTTCATCGTCTTTCACCACTTCGGGCTTCACCAGGATGCGGATCTCGCGGCCGGCCTGGATGGCGTAGCATTTTTCCACGCCTTCAAAGGAGCTGGCGATTTCCTCCAGCTTCTCCACCCGCTTGATGTAGTTTTCCAGGTTCTCCCGTCTTGCGCCGGGGCGGGCCGCGGAAATGGCGTCGGCCGCCTGGACCAGGGCCGCCACAACGGTCTTGGTTTCCACGTCGCCGTGATGGGCCTCAATGGCGTGGAGCACCTGTGCGTTTTCCTTATACTTGCGGCAGACGTCCATGCCGATCTGGACATGGGAGCCTTCGATTTCATGGCTTAAAGCCTTGCCGATGTCGTGGAGCAGGCCGGCGCGTTTGGCGGTGGTTACGTCCACCCCCAGCTCCGCCGCCATAATCCCCGCCAGATGGGCCACTTCAATGGAGTGATCCAGAACGTTCTGGCCGTAGGAGGTGCGGTAACGGAGCCGTCCCAGCAGCTTCACCAGCTCGTGGTGGAGACCGTGGACATTGGTTTCCATCATGGCCCGTTCGCCTTCCGCCTTGATGCGGGTTTCCACTTCTCTAGTGGCTTTTTCCACAGTTTCCTCAATGCGGGCCGGGTGGATGCGGCCGTCGGTAATGAGCTTCTCCAAAGACAGCCGGGCGATTTCCCGGCGGACCGGGTCGAAGCTCGACAGGGTGATGGCCTCCGGGGTGTCGTCGATAATCAAATCCACGCCGGTCAGGGTTTCCAAAGCCCGGATATTCCGGCCTTCCCGGCCGATAATGCGGCCCTTCATTTCATCGCTGGGCAGGGTCACCACAGAAACGGTGGCCTCGCTCACATGGTCCGCGGCGCAGCGGGAAATGGCCATAGAAATCATTTCCCTTGCCTTTTCCTCTGCCTCGTCCTTGAGCTGCTGCTCAAAGTTTGCGATTTTCACCGCTTTCTCGTGGGTCAGCTCCCCTTCCAAGCTTTCCAAAAGCTGTTCCTTGGCCTGGCTGGCTGTCAGGCCCGAAATGCGTTCCAGCTGGTCGATCTGGCTTTTCTTAAGCTTTTCCGCTTCCTCCAGCCGTTCCTCAACCTGAAGGTGCTTCTGCTGGATGCTTTCCTCTTTTTTCTCCAGGTTATCCAGCTTGCGGTCCAAGGATTCCTCTTTCTGCTGGATTCTGCGCTCCTGCCTGGAAACTTCGGTGCGGCGGTCCTTAATGTCCCGTTCCGCCTCGGTGCGCAGCTTATGGACTTCTTCCTTTGCCTCTATCAACAGTTCTTTTTTCTTTGCTTCGGCCGATTTATATGCCTCGTTGACGATCCGCTTTGCCTGATCCTCAGCGCTTCCAATTTCGGTTTCGGCTGTCTTTTTGCGATAGGCGACGCCGATGAAAAAAGCCGCGGCGCCCGCCACAATCAATGTGACAAAAAAAGTGATAGCGCAGTAGATAATTGTACTGCTGTCCATACGGATTCAAACCCTCCTTTTTTCTTATTTTCTGGTATAATCTAAGCTGAAAAACAGATATTCCCTATCCGGTCACCTGTATTTCACACCGGCTTTCTGCCGGGAACAGGATTTTTTCTCATTATCCGGCCGGGCTGAAAACCCCGGCGCCGACAAATCGGAATAAAACTCCATTCTATATTATTTTATTACCAGAACGGCCTTCTGTCAAGGATTTCCCGCCACTTTTGCGCACTTTGGCGGATTTTTCCCCATTTTGGCTGTAAAAAATACCGGCAGAAAGGATTCTGCCGGTATCTTCCGCAAAATTACAGCCCTGCCCGTCCCGGCAGCCTTTTCATGGCCACAAAATAGACCGGCAGCAACAGGATATCCGCGGCAATCCACGCGGCCGGGTTGGCCAGGCAGACCGCCGTATACCCAAAAATCCCCACGAAACAGAAAGACACAACCGCGCGCCCTGCCAGTTCAAAAATTCCGGCCGCCATGGCGGGTACCGCATACCCCAATCCCTGGAGGGAATTCCGGTAAATGAATATCAGGGCCAGAAGGGGTACATCATGCCGTTTAAAATCAGGAACAGATGGGCGTCATTGATAATCTGCACTTCGCTGGCATCCAGAAACAGAAGGGAAATCTGCTTTCCGGCGGTCAAGCTGACTAAGAAGGCCGCCACCGAATAGGCCAGGGAGACCCAGGTTGCCTGCCGCACGCCGGTGCGGATGCGGTCCAGCTTTCTGGCCCCCAGGTTCTGGCCGCAGTAGGTGGCCATGGTAATCCCCATGGTTTCCAACGGCTGGGTCAGGAGCATAGATACCCGGCTTCCGGCGGAAATGGCCGCCACAGCGCTGGAACCAAGGCTGTTCACCGCGCTTTGGAGGATGATGCTGCCCACTGCCGTAATGGAAAATTGCAGCCCCATGGGAATCCCAATCCCCAGCATCCGCTTAATGTGGCCCCAGCTGAAGGCCCAGTCTTTGCCGGTAATCCGCAGCAGAGGGAACTTCCAGACCATATACCCCAGGCAGAGCAAAGCGGCCACCCCCTGGGAAATCACCGTTGCGTAGGCCGCCCCTTCCACGCCGGTGTGGAACGCCTGGATAAACACCAGGTCCAGGACCACGTTTAACAGGGAGGCGATTACCAGGAAGTACAGAGGCGTTTTGCTGTCCCCCAAGGCGCGCAGGATGCCGGAAAGCAGGTTATAAAGGAGGGTTACCCCCATGCCGCCGAAAATCACGATCAAGTAGCTGTAAGAGCCGTCGATAATATCCGCCGGCGTCTGCATCAGTTCCAAAATCTGGCGGGTAAAAAGCATGGTTACCGTTGTCAGCACAACTGCCAGCGCCAGCACCACATAAAAGGAGTTGGCAACACAGCGCCGCACATTGTGCTCATCCTTGGCTCCAAAATACTGGGCCACAGGGATGGTCAGGCCGCTGCATGTCCCTGTGGCAAAGCCCATAATCAGGAAATTCAAGGAGCCTGTTGCCCCCACGGCCGCCAGGGCGTTAACCCCCAGACACTTGCCCACAATAATCGTGTCGGCCATGTTATAAAACTGCTGGAACAAGTTCCCCAGAACCAGCGGCAGGGAAAACATTAAAATCAGCTTCAGAGGATTCCCACTTGTCAAATCCTTTACCATGCGCTATGCCCTCCTTTAATTGTCAAACAGTTCCATGATACTGAGAATCCTCCAAAAAGTCAAGAAGGGCTGAAGAAAAATTGCAGCGATTTTTCCGGGTCTTTTTAGAGAAATTGATAATCAGCCGATTCCCTGGTAGACGATGCCTAAAATATATACTGCCAGGGTTACGCCTACGAAGACATATTTGCCCAGAGGCTCAAACCATTTGCCTAAAGGTTTTTCCCTGCCGGTTTCCACCTGTTTCCGGGCAAAGCCTTTGGGGCACACCCAGAAGAACATCACCGCCGCCAGCAGCGCGCCTAAAGGGATGATATAAATGGACACCACGTCCATCCAAGCGCTGACGGTGTCGCCGTTTTCAATAAAGATCCCCACCACGGCGGCCACCAGGGCCACAATGGCCACGGAAACAGGCCGGGACAGCTTAAACTGCTGCTGGATCGCCTCAATGGGGGTTTCAAACAGGTTTACCAAGGAGGTAATAGCCGCAAACAGCGCGGCGATAAAGAAAATAACGGCAAATAACTGGCCCAGGGGCATTTTCTGGAAAACCCCAGGCAGGGTGATAAACATTAAAGGCGGGCCGGAGGTCACGTCCATCCCAAAGGCGAACACCGCCGGGATGACAACCAGGCCGGAAAGCAGGGCCGCGCAGGTGTCAAAAAAGGCCACCTTTTTTGCACTGTCCACCACGTCCACATCCTTGGAAAGATAGCTGCCGTAAACCAGCGTGCCGGAACCTGCCAAAGACAGGGAAAAGAATGCCTGCCCCAAAGCATAGACCCAGGTTTTGGGGTTGGCCAGATATTCCCACCGGGGGACAAGCAGATAACGGTACCCTTCGGCCGTATTGCCGCCCAAAGTCATAACCCGCACCATCAGCGCCAAAAACAGGATGAAGAACAGGGGCATCATCCACTTGTTCATTTTCTCAATGCCCTTGGAAACTCCCAGAAGCATAACGGCAAAGGTTAGAATAAGCCCCAGCATATGCCAGCCAACGCTTCCAAAGGAACCGGCAACCTCCCCGAAATAAACCGCCGTATCCTCCGCCGCCAGCATTTCCCCGGTAATGGACCCCCACAAAAAGCGCAAGAACCATCCCACTACCACCGAATAACCAATGGCAATTCCCAGGGACCCTACAACCGGGATGACGCCGATGGCTTTCCCAACAGTGCCGCCCTTTTTAACCCGCATTTGTACCGCCTGGGAAAAAGCTCCCAGAGGCCCGGTACCCATAGCCCGGCCGAAGGCCATTTCCCCGGCCACACCGCAGAATCCCAGCAGCGCCACAAAAATAAAATACGGAATTAAATACGCCGCGCCGCCGTACTGTCCCACCCGGTACGGAAACAGCCAGATATTGCCCATACCAACAGCTGAACCGATACAGGCAATAATAAATCCCATTTTTGTCCGAAACCCGTCCCGGCGAGCGATTTTATTTTCCGCCACCTGAAACACCTCGATTTTCTAAATTTTTCAAAACAGTGAAGAAAGTTTTGATTTTATTTTACCACACCGCTAAAAAAAGTCAAGAAAAATCATTACTACGGCAATTATGCAAAATGCCAATCTTTAGTGATTTCTGCCATTTTATAAAAAGGCCGCACATCTGACGCCGCCAACCTGAGGGCCTGCCGAAACACGGTGTTGTCAGATAGAATATGACTGACGACACCAACAGACGAAAACATAGTCGCGCTGGTCGCCGGGATGAATCCCGGCTCCATCCCTCCTTGTTTTCTCCGGCTTCATCCTCCCTTCTCCCGCCACTGGCGGCGGTCGGATTCAGCCCAGTTAACAGCCGCGCGCCTGCCGAAACACGGTATCGTTAGCTGGAGTATAACGGAAGTAACGAAAAAGAAGAAGCTGCATCTTTGATGCAGCTTCTTCTTTTTGGCTGCTCCTGTCAGGCTCGAACTGACGACACCGCGGTTAACAGCCGCGTGCTCTACCGACTGAGCTAAGGAGCAATATAAGGCAAAAACCCCATCATGGGGTTTTTG
>DVJP01000070.1 GCA_018716725.1 Candidatus Merdivicinus excrementipullorum
GAAGATACCTTGAAAAGAAAGGAAAACTCAAAAGTCGGAAAACCCTGAAATATCAAGCGTTTGAGAAGAAATACAAGACTTAAATGGAGATATAAAAAGATGATTAGAGTATTATTTATTTGCCACGGCAACATCTGCCGTTCGCCTATGGCGGAATTTGTTTTAAACGATACGGCCCGGAAACTGGGCCTTGGGGACAAAATCCACGCGGATTCCGCCGCCACCAGTACGGAGGAAATCGGGAATCCGGTGCACCCGGGGACCCGGAAAAAGCTCCAGGAACTGGGGATTTCCTGCACGGGCAAAACTGCCCGCCAGCTGACCAAGGCCGATTACAGCCGGTACGACCTGTTAATCGGCATGGATGAGTGGAACCTGCGGAATATCCGCCGGATTGCAGGCGGCGACCCGGAGGGAAAAATCTCCCTTTTATTGGATTTCACCGATACTCCCGGCGAAGTGGCCGATCCTTGGTACACCGGGAATTTTGACGATACCCTGCGGGACGTCCAGGCCGGCGTCCGGGGGATTTTCAGGCGGTATTTCCCAAAGGAAGGGAACGCCCTGTAAGCCGTTCTTTGTGGAAAATCCGTCCCATCGGGACAGAAAGTTCACAAAACAACTCTATTATTTTTCCATTTGACGTGGTATAATGAAAATAATCGTTCATCCGGGCTTGTTCCCGCTATGTCTATCATTCTCCAGGAGGGGTTTTTATGAATTACCAAACACCCGGCGGCCAAACGCCGCCCCCCGCCGGACATATCTACGTCAATGGGTATGGCTTTGTGTCCGAGGACCCCTGGTTCCGGGAAAGCCGGGGTATTTGGAAAAACGCCGCTGTGATCGGGCTGGTATTGCTGGGGATCCTTTTTATTCCCGCTTTTTCAGTTTATCCCATCCAGCTGCTGTTAAACTTAATTTTCGCGCCCTTTGTCTATTTGAGCAATTCGGCGTATCAATCCATGAGCCTTCAAGCCGTATATCTGGAACTGGGGCAGCTTGCCCAAAGCGTCCTGTCCCTGGGGATCCCGCTGATTCTGGCTGCATGCCTGCTGCGCCCCCGGAAGAAGAGCGTCCCCCTGACCCGGCGCCCTTCCTCCAACACCTTTTCCTACGGCGTCGCCATGTGCATGGCCGTATGGGTTGTAGCTACCTTTATTCTGGATACGTCCGCCGGGCTGCTGCAAAATTTACATCTGGTGGAGCTGCATCCGGAAAACAGCATGCCCGCCGTTTTAGGGGCCGTGCCCTTTTATCTCATCCGGGTGCTGGTGGTTCCGGCCCTTTTGGAGGAATTTTTATTCCGGGGAGTCATCCTGCGTTCCCTGCGGCAGTTTGGGGATTCCTTTGCCATTGTGGTTTCCGCGTTCAGCTTCAGCCTCATCCACTATAATTTGAGCCGGGACCTGCGGGCCTTCCTGCTGGGACTGGTGCTGGGATATTTTGTAATCCGCAGCGGCTCGATTTGGACTGCTGTGGCGGGCCGGTTCTGCTGCCTGCTTTTAAGCCTGGCTTCCGAAAACCTGCCCCATCTTTTCCCGGGGACCCTCAGTTCCACCCTGCGCATCCTCCTGTTTTTGGCTGTTACCCTCATCGGCATGCTGGCCTTTGTCCGGTTCAGCCACCTGGAGGGGAACCCTTTTATCCTCAGCAGCGGCCATACCTCCACCCGCATCTCCGTAAAACTCCGGAAGTTTTTCAGCAACATCGTCTTTTTAATTGCCGCCGCTTTGTGGATCGCCCAGATTTTTTCCCATATTCAAATTATCGGGTAAATCAGAAAGGAGCCTTGCTTTGGCAACCTTAGAGCAAGACGAGATGTACATGCGCCTGGCCTTAGAGCAGGCGAAAATCGCAGCCGCCCAGGACGAAACCCCCATTGGGGCGGTTTTGGTGTGGGACGGGGAGGTGGTAGCCTCCGCTTACAACCGCCGGGAGCTGGACAAACGCGCCACCGCCCATGCGGAAATTCTGGCCATTGAGGAAGCCTGCCGGAAGCTCCGCGGCTGGCGGCTCCACAAAGCCACCCTGTATGTGACTTTGGAGCCGTGCCCCATGTGCGCCGGGGCCATTATCAACGCCCGGATTAAGCGGGTGGTCTACGGCGCGCCGGACCGGAAGGCCGGGTGCTGCGGCAGCGTCACCGACTTGTTCCGGGAGCGGTTCAACCACCATCCGGAAGTCTGCGGCGGGGTTTTGGCGGAGGAATCCGCCGCGCTGCTGACCTCCTTTTTCAAGCGTCTGCGGAATGTATGAATATGTGGTTGTTTGGCAAATTGTACGAAGCCTTTGCTTTGCTGGCGCAAATGCACCGTGGAGAAAAACTTGGAAAATTCTAACCCGTCATTTTGCAAGCAAAATGACGGCGCGGGGTCATCCGCGGGCGGCCTGCACGCCATGAACTTTGTTCATGGCTCGCCTTTTATTTGAGAGTTCGCGCCCGAGGCGCGAAGGGATAGGATTTCGCTTTCTGAGGAAAGCGAACGAGGGCTTTGCCCTCTGGACACCCACCACCAGTCGTGAACTTGTTCACGACATGAAACAAGGTGGACGAAAACTTTTTCTTCTCCTCTATTGTGCAGTTTTACTTTCAAAAAGTTTTAGCGGCTCTTTGATAGAGCCGCCTTTTTTCTGCTAAAATCCTACCTTCCATAAGCCCCGATAAACCGGCCCACTGCGCCGATGTCCGGTTCCTCCAGGACGCCGGTAGCGGCGTTTTTCAGCTGGTCTACCGCACCGGCCACGGCATAGCTTTCGTCCGCCGCCGCAAACAGGGGCAGATCGTTTAAGTTGTCCCCAAAGGCCGCAGCATGGTCAAAGCCGAACCGCTCCTTCAAGAACCGGACCCCAGCCGCTTTGGATGCGGACTGGTCGTACACCTCCACATACCAATTCTGCGGGTCGTGGACGTCCCGGTAATGGAACACGTTAAGCCCCGGTATTTCCCTTAAGGCCGCCGCCAAACGGGCGGTGCGCTCCTCCGCGTCAATGACGCAGAAAAACACCCGCCGGGCCTTTTCCGGCGCTTCCCCCTGGAAAAAGGTTTTATAGGGTTTGCCGGTGCGGGCCTCCAAAAACATCCGCTGGCTCAGGTTTTCCAGTTCCCGGTAATAGACGTTGATGCGGCAGCCGTCCACTGTGTACAAAAAGCCGTCCATGTGAAGACTGTCTAAAGCGCCCAGCACCGTTTGGGCTTTTTCCCGGCTCATTTCCGCCAGCCAGATGTATTCCTCCCTTTCAAAGTCGAATACCCCGGCCCCGTTCATGACAATGGCGGGCAGCGCCCCATGGATAGGCTCCAAAATCCCCTTGACTGTGGCGGGCGTCCGGGCAGTGGCCGCGGCGAAGCCGTCCCCCCGGGCAATAGCGGCGTTAATGCCTGCCGCGCTGTCCGGCGGGATGGTCAGTTTCCCGTCGATGAGGGTGCCGTCCAAATCCGATACAAACAAGGTCACGGCTGCTCCTCCTTCCAGAGCTTATATTCCAAGGCGTCCACGCAGGCCAGCAGGCTGGCCTGGATTACGTCCCGGGAAACTCCCACTGTGGACCAGACGTCCTTGCCGTCGGTGGTTTCCACCAAAACCCGCACCCGTGCGGCGGTGGCGTCCTGGGGGTCGATGACCCTTACCTTATAGTCTGTCAGCCGCGTCTTTTCCACGCTGGGGTAAAATTTTCCCACAGCCTGCCTTAAGGCTCGGTCCAGGGCGTGGACGGGGCCTTCCCCTTCCGCGCCGCAGACCTCAAAGCTGTCCCCGGCCTGGATTTTCACAACAGCGGAGGAGCCGTTTCCCAGCCCTTCCCCATTTCCCCGCTGTTCCCCAATGGTGCGGGAATACACCACCGTAAAGTAAGGGCGGAAATCCGGCCGGCTGCGGATGGCCAGCATCTGCAAACTGGCCGCGGCATACTCGTACTGGTACCCCTGGTGCTCCTGTTCCTTGACCAGGCGAAGGATTTCGGCGGTGCTGGGGTCTTTTCCGTCGGTCCCCAAAACCCGGGAAACCGCCGCCCGGCCCGCCGCCTCGGAAATTAGGAGGCTGCGGGAATTGCCCACGGCGGAAGGGTCCATGTGCTCAAAAGAAGCCGGGACCTTCAGCACCCCGTCAATATGCATCCCTCCCTTGTGGGCAAAGGCGCTGCGGCCCACATAGGGCATCCCGTTGTCCAGCACCACGTTGGCGGCCTCTCCCACCGCCCGGGCGCACTGGGTCAGATTGTGAAGGTTCTCCGGCGGGATGCACCGGTACCCCAGCTTCACCTGCAAAGATGGGATGAGGGTAGAAAGGTTTGCGTTGCCGCACCGTTCCCCGAACCCCAGCAGCGTCCCCTGGACCTGGACAGCACCGGCCTGCACCGCCAGGATGGAGTTTGCCTCGGCACATCCGGCGTCGTTGTGGCAGTGGATGCCAATGGGCGCGGAAACCGCCTGTTTCACCTGCTTCACCGTTTCAAAAATCTCCCCGGGCATGGTGCCGCCGTTGGTGTCGCAGAGGACCAGGCAGGCTGCCCCTGCCTTTTGGGCGGCCTTCAGCACTGCCATGGAGTACTCCGGGTCCTGCCGGAATCCGTCAAAAAAGTGCTCCGCGTCAAAAAACACCTGTTTTCCATGGGCCGCTAAATACCGGATGCTGTCCTCTACCATTTGCAGGTTTTCTTCCCGGCTGGTGCGCAAAACCTTTTCCACATGGAAGGCCGAGGCTTTGCCGAATATGGCCAGAGTATCCGGCCCGGCGTCCAGCAAAGCCTGCAAGCCGCTGTCCTCCTCCGGCGGCAGGCCGGGCTTCCGGGTGGAGCCGAAGGCCACGATTTGGCTGTTTTGCAGGGAAAGGCCCGCGGCTTTTTCGAAAAATTCCCGATCCTTGGGGTTGGAGGCAGGGTTCCCCGCTTCAATGTACGGGATGCCCAGGCCGTCTAAGAGCCTGACGATATTGAGTTTGTCGTTGACGGAAAAACTGATATTCTCCCCCTGGGAACCGTCCCGCAGGGTGGAATCCAAAAGGTCCAGCCGGTTCATAAAAGGTTCCTTTCTCGCTGAAATATTTGACAGAAAAACCGGGCGCCCCCCGCCGGATGCCCGGCAGGAGACAGCCCGGATGTGTGGAAATCTGGCTGCTTATCTGATGAAAGCGGTGACGGACTCAGGCAGTTCTTCCTTGTCCGCGGAGATGGTGAACACAATGTTTACATCCCGGTCGCCCACGGATTTGTTGAGCTTCTGGAGGAATTTGCCCAGCTTGTCGTAGTCGCGGCCGCCGATCCGCAGGGTAGAGTCGATGAACATATCGGTAATGTCAAAGTTGCCTGCCAGAACGCCGGTCAGGAACCCGTAAAATTCCTCATAGCCTTCAATCTCGTCTTTGGAAGTTTCCATGAGACGGACGGAAGAAGGGATGTCATAGGTGAGTTTCGGCACCTTTTCGATGCAGACCACGTTGCCGCTGGAAACCTTCTCCGCTTCCGCTACCATGTCTACCAGGATTTTGGTTTTGCCGGTTCCTTTTTTTCCTACGATCAGAGTAATCATAACATACCCTCCATTTTATAATAGTTTACTTAGTTGAATGATGCGTTTATTTGGAAATCCGGGCTTCCAGATCCGCTTTGCGGTCCTCGTAGCCGGGTTTGCCCAACAGTGCGAACATATTCTTCTTGTAGCTTTCCACGCCGGGCTGGTCAAAGGGGTTGACGCCCAGGAGATAGCCGGAAATGGCGCAGGCTTTTTCGAAGAAATACACCATATAACCGAATTCATATTCGTTGATTTCCGGGACCTCCAGCACCAGGGCCGGCACGCCGCCTTCGGTGTGAGCCAGGATGGTGGCCTCCATAACCTTCCGGTTTACATTGGACATATTCTGGTTGGCTAAGAAATTTAAGCCGTCCAGGTTTTCCGGGTCCGTCTCAATAAAGAAATCCTGCTTGGGCTTCTGGATGTCCACAAAGGTTTCAAACATAATCCGGGAGCCGTCCTGGATAAACTGGCCCAAAGAGTGCAGGTCGGTGGAGAAAATCACGGAGGAAGGATATAAGCCCTTGCCGTCCTTGCCCTCGCTCTCGCCATAAAGCTGCTTGTACCATTCGGCCATCATCGCGTAGCAGGGGTCGAAGCTGGCCATAATCTCCACAGATTTGCCCTTCTGATGCAGGGCAAACCGGGTAGCCGCATAGCGGTAGCAGTCGTTTTCCGCCAAATCAGGGTTCATAAAGGCGTCCTGGGCAGCTTTGGCGCCCTCCATCATCTTCTGGATGTCGCAGCCGGCGGCGGCAATGGGCAGCAGGCCCACGGCGGTCAAAACGGAATACCGGCCGCCAACGTCGTCGGGAACCACAAAGGTAGCGTAGCCTTCCCGGTCAGCCAGTTCCTTTAAAGTGCCCCGGGCCTTGTCGGTGGTGCAGTAAATGCGCTCTCTTGCGCCTTCCATGCCGTATTTCTTCTCCAGCAGGGCCTTAAATACCCGGAAGGCCAGGGCCGGTTCCGTTGTGGTGCCGGATTTGGAAATCACGTTGACGGCAATATCCTTGCCCTGGCAGATAGACAGAAGCTCCTGCAAATAGGAGGGGCTGACGCTGTTGCCTGCGAAATAGATGTCCGGCGTGTCCTTTTCCAGATTGTTGTACAGCTGGGATTTTAAAAGCTCAATAGCGGCCCGTGCCCCCAGATAGGAGCCGCCGATGCCAATGACAATGAGGATATCCGCCTGCTTGCGGATCTTCTCAGCCGCCTGCTGGATCCGGGCAAATTCCTCTTTATCGTAATTGGTGGGAAGCTCCACCCAGCCTAAAAAGTCGCTGCCAAGGCCAGTGCCGCTGTGGAGGGCCTCATGGGCGTTTTTGACAGCCCCGGACAGAGCGGTCAGCTCGTGCTCCGCCATAAATCCTTTCAAATATGTAGAATTCAAATGCATGGCCATATTGATTCCTCCTGAAAAAAGTTTGGGAATGTTATGTTTCTATTATACTATATATCCCCCTGATATGCAATAGATTTTTATGAACTTTGTTAAAATAGTGCAATTCCAGAGGTTGTTTTCTATCTTTCCATGCTGGGCGGCAGAAGCTGTTCCAAACTGTGGATCTGCCATGTCACTTTCAGGCTGGGCGGAAGGGGTTTTCTTCTGGGATTATACCAGCAAGTATCAATTCCGGCGGCGATTCCCCCGGCCATATCGGAGGTCAAGGAATCCCCTACCATGAGGATCTGCTCTTTCCCGGGGTTTCCCAGCCGCTTCATCACATGGTCAAAATAAACTGGGCTGGGCTTTTCCGCTCCGGCTTCCTCGGAAACGAAAATTCCCCGGATGTAGGGCGCGATTGCCGAATCCCGCAGCCGTTTTTTCTGGACCCGGGTAACGCCGTTGGTGGCAAGGTAAAGGGCCGCCTTTTGGGAAAGCTCCCGGCAAACCTCCAAAGCTTTGTCAAAAAGGAAATTCCCTTCGGACAGATGGTCCAGGTAGGTTTCATTCCAGACAAGCCCGTCTCCGGAAAGGCCCTGTTCTTTCAGGAACAGCCCGAACCGGGTTTCCTGGAGCTGGGGCTTGGTAATTTCCCGACGCTCCAAAGCTTCCCACAAAGAGCGGTTCAGCTGGCTGTATTTGGCGTAGATTTCTTGGGTACATGCCTGACCGGACAGGGCTTCAAATGTTTTAAAAAAGGCGCAGCGTTCCGCTTTTTGAAAATCAAAAAGGGTATCGTCCGCATCCATCAGATAAATTGAATACTGTTTCATGCGGCATAAAACAGAGAGGCCAGGCTGGTGGCGACGATGCCCAGCACAACAATTACAGCCAGCACAGTGCTGACAATCCGGACGTTTTTTTTCCGCTGACGTTGGGTCACGGCAAATTCCTCCATTCCTTGGGATGGTTTTATTATACAACTTCTTTTGGGCAATAGCAAGGAGAACTTTGTGAATAATCCGCTTCTTTTTTCGGAAGTTCCTGTCGGAAATGACAAAAGCCTGCCGCATCACAGCGGCAGGCTTTGAACGCACTGCTATAAAATTATACCAGCTGGATGATCGCCATTTCAGCGGCGTCGCCGCGGCGAGGCCCGATCTTTACGATCCGGGTGTAACCGCCGTTTTTATCCGCGTATTTGGGGGCGATTTCGTCAAACAGCTTTTTCGCAACGCCCTCTTTGGTGACGTAAGCGAAAACCTGCCGTTTGGAATGAAGGGAGCCTTCTTTGCCGAGGGTAATCATTTTCTCGGCCATAATGCGGACTTCCTTCGCTCTGGTGACAGTAGTTTCGATCTTGCCGTTTTCCAGCAGGAAAGTTACCATTGCCCGAAGCATCGCTTTTCTATGGTCAGAGGTTCTTCCCAGTTTTCTGCTGCCTGCCATTCGGTTTCACTCCTTACCCTGTTATTCGTCTTCCTTATTGAGGCTGAAGCCCAAACCTTCCAGCTTGGCCATAACCTCCTCCAAGGATTTTCTTCCGAGGTTGCGGACCTTCATCATGTCCTCCTCAGACTTATTGATCAAATCTTCAACCGTATTGATCCCGGCGCGTTTCAGACAGTTAAAGGACCGAACAGACAAGTCAAGCTCCTCAATGGTCATCTCCAGGACTTTTTCTTTGCCCTTGTCGTCCTTTTCCACCATAATATCGGTTGCGTACACTTCATCTGACAAATCCACAAACAGATTGAGATGCTCGGTGAGAACCTTGGCTCCCAGGGAAACGGCTTCCTTGGCGGAAATCGTCCCGTCTGTCCACACCTCAAGGGTGAGCTTGTCATAGTCGGTAATCTGTCCTACACGGGTGTTCTCAACGGTATAGTTCACTTTCAGCACGGGGGTGTAAATGCTGTCCACAGGGATCACGCCGATGACGTTCTGGAGCTTCTGCTTGTTCCGCTCGCTGGGAACATAGCCGCGGCCCTTGTCGATGACGATTTCCATGTACAGCTTTGCGCCAGGCCCCAAAGTAGCAATATGCATCCCGGGGTCCAGGATCTCCACCTCAGAATCCGCCTTAATATCGCCTGCCGTGACTTCGCATTCCCCTTCCGCCTCAATGTGGACGGTCTTGGGAGCTTCGCCGTGGATCTTGGCGATGAGGCCTTTCATGTTCAGGACGATCTCGGTCACGTCTTCTTTTACGCCCGGCACCGTAGAAAACTCATGCTGAACACCATCAATCTTGATCGATGTCACTGCTACACCGGGAAGCGAAGAGAGCAGCACCCGCCGCAGACTATTGCCCAAAGTGGTGCCGTAGCCACGTTCAAGAGGCTCCAAGACAAATCTTCCGTACGTTCCGTCCGGCTTCATTTCGGCTGTCTCAATTACTGGCTTTTCAATCTCAATCATTCAGTTACCCTCCTTGCAGTATCGCGGCCCCGGCGAAAAACGCCAAAAGGGCAGCAACATGACAATCGTGTTTCCAAGTCTGTCAAAACCCATCCGGCAAACCCAATCAGGGGACCCGCCGCAAAGCGCGGCGGCCGTTCTCGCTGTCTGCCGCAGAACCCTGACATTATTTGGAGTACAACTCAACGATCAGGTGTTCCTCAACCTCGAGATCAATGTCGTCACGATTGGGCATCCGAACGACTTTGCCGGTATAGTTTTCACGGTTCATTTCCAGCCACATGGGGACGGGGCGGGAGCCGCAGGTCTCCTCGATGGCTTTGAATTTCTCGCTCTGGCGGGATTTATCGGACAGGGTGATGACGTCGCCTTCTTTGACCAGCAGAGAGGGGATGTTCACCTTGTTGCCATTGAGCTTAAAGTGGTTGTGGAGAACCAGCTGACGGGCTTCGGCTCTGGAAGAAGCGAGGCCTAAGCGGTAAACCACGTTGTCCAGACGGCTTTCCAGCAGACGGAGCAGGTTTTCACCGGTCTGGCCGGGTTTTCTCTCAGCCAGCTCGAAGTAATGATAGAACTGGCTTTCCAGGACGCCGTAGTAGCGTTTCGCAGTCTGTTTCGCGCGCAGCTGCATGCCGTATTCGGAAACTTTCTTGCGGTTCTGTCCATGCTGTCCGGGGGCGAAGCCTCTGGACACAAAGGGGCAGTGTTCAGAGTAGCATTTGGTGCCTTTTAAGAACAGCTTCTGTCCTTCGCGGCGGCACATTCTGCATACTGCACCGGTATATCTTGCCATTTAATTGCACCTCCTAATCATCAATCCGAAATTATACGCGTCTTCTCTTGGGAGGACGGCACCCGTTGTGGGGGATGGGGGTTACGTCTTTAATCATCTTGACTTCCAGACCCACAGCCTGCAAAGCGCGGATAGCGGCTTCACGGCCGGCGCCGGGGCCTTTTACGTAAACCTCAACGGATTTCAGGCCATGCTCTTTGGCAGCGTTGGCAGCCTTCTCAGCAGCAGTCTGCGCAGCAAAGGGAGTGGACTTTTTAGAGCCACGGAAGCCCATTTCGCCGGCGCTGGCCCAGGAAATCGCGTTGCCCTGGGTATCGGTGATGGTGACGATGGTGTTGTTAAAGGTGGACTGGATATGAACGGCTCCGCGCTCGATATTTTTGCGCTCACGGCGTTTGCGGATGGTGGTCTTTTTAGCAGCAACTTTCGCCATTTCTCAAATCCCTCCTTATTTCTTCTTGTTCGCAATGGTCTTCTTCGGGCCTTTGCGGGTACGGGCATTGGTTCTGGTACGCTGTCCGCGGACGGGCAGGCCCTTTCTGTGCCGGATGCCCCGGTAGCAGCCGATTTCAACCAGGCGTTTGATATTCAGCGCGACGTTTCTTCTCAGGTCGCCTTCTACTTCGTAATGCTTGTCAATGTACTCACGAAGCTTGGTGGCGTCTTCCTCAGACAGGTCCTTTACGCGGATGTCCGGGTTGATGCCGGTGGCAGCGAGGATATCGTCCGCCGATTTGCGGCCGATGCCGTAAATATAGGTCAGGCCGATCTCGATTCGTTTTTCTCTGGGCAGGTCTACACCAGCGATACGAGCCATTTAGTTGCACCTCCAACTATTTCTAAAAAAGTCATATTTTCAGCTTTGGGATTCCCGCAATTCCGGGAATCAGCCCTGGCGCTGTTTGTGCTTGGGGTTATCGCAGATCACCATGACCTTGCCTTTGCGCTTGATCACCTTGCACTTTTCGCAGATGGGCTTTACCGAAGGTCTTACTTTCATGTGAAATACCCTCCTTGTTCGGTTCTTGCTTATTTGGAACGCCAGGTAATGCGCCCCTTTGTCAGATCGTAAGGCGACATTTCCACAGTCACCTTATCTCCGGGAAGGATGCGGATGAAGTTCATCCGGAGTTTTCCCGATATATGAGCCAAAATGGTGTGGCCATTTGGAAGCTCGACTTTGAATGTTGCGTTGGGCAGGGATTCAACTACCGTGCCCTCAATTTCGATTACATCTTCTTTTGCCAAGAGCGTCCCTCCTCCTCTGTTGCTGTCCGCAGCGCCGTTTTCAGCCGGCGGTTCGTCTGGATTTTTTCCAGATCCAGCGCCAGGCCGGTATCCTTAAGATGCCGGATGTTTTTCTTTTTGGGCTTTTCCAGGGGCCGCTGTTTTCCGTTTGCCAGGTAAGCAAACTTCCCTTCAGCCCGGATCACCGCAAAAAATCCCTCATCATGGCCCCGCACGCTTTGGACAACCGCGCCGATCTTCAGTTCCATAAGGCCCTCCTACCGTTTGGTCAGGATGACAGGGCCGTCTTTGGTGATGGCGATGGTGTGCTCAAAATGGGCGGCAGCTTTTCCGGATTTGCTCCGGGTCGTCCATTTGTCCGCATCGATCGTAACCGCGTCCCCTTCCAGGGTGATCATCGGCTCGATGGCGATGGTCATTCCTTCCACTAACCGGGGACCGTGGCCGGCTTTCCCGAAATTCGGGACCTCCGGGTCCTCATGGAGGGCTTTGCCCACTCCGTGGCCCACAAACTGGCGGACGATCCCGAAGCCGTAAGGCGTTACATGGGATTGAACCGCAAAGGAAATATCGCCGATCCGGTTGCCGATGACAGCGGCCTCAATGCCTTTATACAGGCTTTCCTGGGTTACCCGCAGGAGTCTCTGGTTCTCCTCCGAGATCTGCCCCACCGGGAAGGTGTAGGCATTGTCCCCGTGGAAGCCGTCGCAGCAGGCGCCCACGTCAATGCTGACGATATCCCCTTCCTGCAAACGGTAATCGCCGGGGATTCCGTGGATTACCACATCGTTTACAGAGATGCAGGCAGACGCCGGGAAACCGTAAAGCCCCAAAAAGGAGGGCTTGGCGCCGGAACGCACGATAAAGTCGTGCATGGCCCGGTCAATTTCCCTGGTTGTAATGCCCGGCCGGATCAGTTCCTCGGCAACGCTGAGGGACTCTGCAGAGATCCGGCAGGCTTTCTTCATCCGTTCCAGTTCTGAATGGGTTTTCAGTACGATCATGAGAGAATTACGCCTCCACAGCTTTCAGGGTGAGGGCCGTTGTATCGGCGACCTCCTCCTGGCCTTCCACCACAACCAGCTTGCCGGCTTTGGTGTAGTAATCAATCAAGGGTTCCGTCTGCTCATGGTAAACCCGCAGGCGTTCCTTCACAGTGTCGGGATGGTCGTCCTTCCGCTGGACAGTTTTACCGCCGCAGGCATCGCAGACGCCCTCCACTTTGGAAGGTTTATACTGGGTGTGGTAGCTGGCGCCGCAGCTTTCGCAGACCCGCCGGCCGGACAGCCGCGCGGTGATCTTCTCGTCGGCGACTTCGATGTCCACAACCCGGTCGATCCGCACATTCATCTGGTCCAGCGCCTCTGCCTGAGGGACAGTCCGGGGAAAGCCGTCCAAAATAAAACCGTTTTTGCAGTCATCGGCCTGAAGGCGCTCCTTCAGGATATTGATGACGATTTCATCCGGCACCAGCTTGCCGCCGTCCATATAGGTTTTGGCCTCCATGCCCAGAGGCGTCTGGTTCTTAATAGCTTCCCGCAGGATATTGCCGGTGGAAATGGCCGGGATGTTCAGGGCCTTGCAGATTACCTCCGCCTGGGTGCCCTTCCCTGCGCCGGGTGCGCCTAACAAAATCAGATTCATCGTTCTGCCCCCTTCTGTTTAAATTCATCAAAAGCACTGCTGTCTTCTTTATTCCAAAAAGCCTTTGTGATGACGCATCATCATCTGGGATTCCAGTGTCCGCATGGTTTCCAGCGCAACGCCCACGATAATCAGGATGGACGTACCGCCCAAGGACACATTCGCCTTCGTAATGGCCGAGAAGACGATGGGGAATACCGCAATCAGACCTAAGAACAGCGCGCCCACCAGGGTAATCCGGGAAATAACCCGGGCGATAAAGTCGGAAGTCGGCTTGCCGGGGCGGATGCCCGGGATCGCGCCGTTGTTTTTGCGGAGATTGTTGGCAATCTCAATGGGGTTGTACTGAATTGCGACATAGAAGTAGTTGAACGCAATAATCAAAACCAGGTAAAGGGCGGCGTAGAGCCAGCTGCTGGTTTCGAACAGCGCAAAGAAATTGTCCCAGAACCCGCCTTCTTCCACGTTTACAAACGCGCCGATCATGTTGGGGATCGAGAGGAAGGACATGGCGAAGATGATGGGCATAACGCCGCTCATGTTCACCTTGATAGGGATGTGGGTATTCTGGCCGCCGTACATTTTCCGGCCCACCACCCGTTTCGCGTAGGAAATCGGGATCCGGCGCTCCGCATCGTTCATGACGACGATAAACATAATCATGGCGATGAAAACCACAATAATGAAGGGAACCAGGAAATAGTACTTGGGTTCGCTGGAACCCAGCTGCCACCAAGCCCACAGGGTCTGGGCCGCGGCGGGGCCGCGGGAGATAATGCCGGCGAAAAGGATCATGGAAATACCGTTGCCGATTCCCTTTTCGCTGATCCGGTCGCCCAGCCAGACAACCACTGCCGTACCGGCGGTGAACACCGCGATAATGGTAATGGCGGCCAAGACTCCGGAGAAGCCGGTAGTGTATTCCAAAACGCCGCTTGTGCGCCGCATCATGAAATACAATCCCAGCGCCTGGATAATCGCCAGGGCGAACGTGACGTAGCGGGTAATCTTTTTCAGCGTCCGCTGCCCCTCCGACCCTTCCTTGGCAAGCCGCTCCAGGGCGGGAATCGCCACAGTCAGAAGCTGAATGATAATGGAAGAGTTAATATACGGGGTGATGGACATGGCAAAGACGTTGGCCTGCTCCAGGCCGCCGCCGGTCATGATATTCAGATATCCCAGGAAGTCGGCGCTGCTCACCATGGAAGACAGCGCGTCCGGGTTAATAAAAGGTGTGGGGATTGCGGACCCCAGGCGGAAGATGAAGAGGATGAAGACGGTGTACAGGATCTTCTTGCGGAGATCCTCCTGTTTAAATGCGTTTCTCCACGTCTCAAACACCTTACATCACCTCGGCCTTTCCTCCTGCTGCCTCAATCTTTGCCTTAGCAGATTCGGAGAAGGCAGTTGCGTGAACAGTGAGCTTTTTGGTCAGCTCGCCGTTGCCGAGGATCTTGATTCCATCCAGCTGGTCGTTGACCAGGCCGGCCGCAGTCAAAGCCGCCGCATCCACAACAGCTCCGTCTTCGAAGGTGTTCAGATCGGAAACGTTCACAATGGCGTAGTGCGTTGCAAAGTGGTTTTTAAACCCTCTCTTGGGCAGACGCCGGTAAAGGGGCATCTGGCCGCCTTCAAAGCCGGGACGGACGCCGCCGCCCGCACGGGCGTTCTGACCTTTATGGCCTTTGCCGGCGGTTTTGCCGTTGCCGGAACCATGGCCTCTGCCGACGCGGAAACGCTCTCTGGTGGAACCCGCCGCCGGCGCTAATTCGTGCAGTTTCATGATAGTCGCACCTCCTTGCTTATTTTTCAGTAACCTCGACGAGGTGGGAAATTTTGAAGATCTTGCCTTTGGTGGCAGCGTTGTCAGGCTGGACGGTGACGTCGCCGACTTTTCTGAGGCCCAAAGACTCGGCTACGGCAATCTGATCTTTCTTCTTGCCTGCAAGACCTTTGACCAGCTTTACAGTAAGGTTTGCCATCAGTCTGCCTCCTTAACCAAGAATTTCTTCAACGGACTTGCCGCGGATGGCGGCAACCTCGCTCACGTTGCGCAGCGATTTTAAGCCGTTGATGGTCGCTCTCACCACGTTGCAGGGGTTGTTGGAACGGAGAGCTTTGGTACGGATGTCCTTGATGCCGGCAGTTTCAACAACCGCACGGACAGGGCCGCCGGCGATAACGCCGGTTCCTTCGGGAGCCGGTTTCAGCAGAACGCGGCCAGCGCCGAATTCGCCGATGACTTCGTGGGGAATGGTGGTGCCCTTCAAAGACACTTTAATCAGGTTTTTCTTCGCATCCTCGATGCCTTTGCGGATAGCGTCCGGAACCTCGCCGGATTTACCCAGGCCGAAACCGATGATGCCGTTGCCGTCGCCGACGACGACCAGGGCGGCGAATTTAAAGATACG
>DVJP01000071.1 GCA_018716725.1 Candidatus Merdivicinus excrementipullorum
ATCTTTTCCCCGCCGACGCTGGTGCCGGTACCCATGACCACGCTGCACACCAGCATCAGCCACACCGGGATGGCCACGCCGCTTACGCTGGTCTGGCCGCCGGAAAAGGCGATTCCCAGAAACAGCACGCCAATAAACTTCTGGCCGTCCTGCGCGCCGTGCATAAAGCTCATGGCGGCCGCGCCGAAAATCTGCGCGCCCTTGAAGAAACGGTTGGTCTTGCGGCGGTCCATCCGGCGGCAGATGATGCTGACCAGCTTGCAGAGCACCCAGCCGGAAGCAAAGCCCAGCGCCAGGCTCAGCACCAGGCCGTACAGGACCTTCCCCCATTCCGCCATATTGACGCCCCCGATGCCGTTCTGGATGGCGATAGCGGCGCCTGTAAGGCCGGCGATGAGGCTGTGGCTTTCACTGGTGGGGATGCCGAAATAGGAGGCCCCGACACTGTAAACTACAATGGAAAACAGCGCCGCGCACAAGGCGATGAGGGCCTCGCGGGTGTTTGTTCCAAAATCCACCATGTTGCTGATGGTGGAGGCCACCGAGCTGTTAATCTGGGTCATGACAAACACGCCTAGGAAGTTAAAAATGGCGCTCATCCAAATGGCGCTGCGGACCCCCATGCAGCGGGTGGTGATGCAGGTGGCGATAGCGTTAGGGGCATCCGTCCAGCCGTTGACGAAGATGACCCCCAGGGTGAGGGCAACGGTAATCATCAAAACGGGGCTGGACAGGATATCTTGGATAAATGCGGTAAACGATACGTCCATAACAAACCTCTTTACACAATTTTTACATACATGAGAAAAGAGACAGAACCCTCCGCCTTGAGTCCTGCCTCTTTTGATGCCGAACCGAAAGCTGAACGGCCGTCTTTTCCATATTGGGAAACCGGTGGGCAGTCCATGGCTCCGCCCTATCCCAGTATTACCAAGTATATACAAACATTATAGATATGTCAATAAAATTTTAACAACTTTGTCGAATCGCATAAATTGTTCCAAAATTCGACAACGATATTATTTCTTTACACAGCATTGCCTATGCCGATTCTGGCTGAGACAGGGGATGCCTCTGCTTTTACATTCCAAAAGCGGCGTCCAAAAAACGAATCCTCCGTACGGTTACCATCGTACGGAGGATTTTTATATCTGAGCATAAAGCCTGCGCGGCGCAAAGGAAATTCCCCTGATAGCGGCCTTCGTGATTTTTTCACGGCCGCGTCGTTCCTGCTTCCGGCAGATTTTTATTTTTCAGCGTTTTCCCGATCCTCTATAGGGATGAGATTACTGATATAAGGGCGTTTGCCGGAAAGCACCTCATCGTAAAAATTCTGCTTCCAGTCGATATAGGCCGCGCTGTCCTCCAATTCCTGAATGGAACGGCGCAGGGATTCCTGTTTTTTCTTCAGCATTTCCTTGCGCTGGGGGATGGTGCCCTGGCCTTGTAAGCACAAATCCAGGTATTGCTTCATTTCCTGGATGCTCATGCCGCATTTTTTCAGGCAGACAAGGTCTTTGATCCATTTTACGTTTCGCTCATCAAAAATACGGCGGTTATTCTTATCCCGTTTGACATTGGGAATCAATCCCTCATTGCAGTAAAACTTCAGCGTCTGATAGGTCAGGTCCGCCTCTTTGCACACCTGCATCATGGTATAAATCATGGCTTCCTCCATTATGTTTACAAAAAATTCAAAACTTTTTTTGAAAAAGGTATTGACCGGTTGTAACAACCGGAATTTATAATCGATAGTATCAAGCGGTTGTTTCTACTTGATTATAGCATAAGGCTCTGAAAATAGCAAGGAAAGGAATGGATGAAAGATGAAAGTGCTGCTTGTCAACGGCAGTTCCCGCCAAAACGGCTGTACCAATGCCGCCCTGTGCCAGGTGGAGCGTGCCTTGCAGGAAGAGGGAATTGAAACGGAAATGTTTTTTGTCGGGAACGAGGCGCTGCCGGACTGTATCGCCTGCCGAAAGTGCCGGGAAACCGGCCGCTGCGTTTTCAATGACGCGGTAAACGATTTTGTGGAAAAGGCAGGATCTGCGGATGGCTTTGTGTTCGGCTCTCCCGTTTATTATGCCCACCCCAGCGGCAGGCTGCTGACCTTTATGGACCGGGCATTCTATTCCGGCGGCAGCGCCTTTGCCTATAAACCCGCCGCGGCAGTCTTAAGCGCAAGGCGGGCCGGAACCACCGCTTCTTTTGACGTCATCAACAAATATTTTACCATCTGCTCCATGCCGGTGGTGTCCTCCACCTACTGGAACCACGTCTACGGCGCGCAGCCGGAGGAGGTGCAGGAGGACAAGGAAGGGCTTATGACCATGTACAATATCGGCAAAAACATGGCGTGGCTGCTGAAATGCATCGCCCTTGGAAAAGAGCAGGGCCTGGCCCATCCGGAGAACCCGAAGGTCCTGACCAACTTTATCCGTTAAACAGTATTTTATGAGGAACCATGCGTAAGGAGGAAAGCGCGATGAACAAATTTACATTTACTTATCCCACGAAGGTTTATTTTGGGGAAGGCGCCGCGGTGGACGCCTTGAAGCAGGAGCTTCCCAAGGTTGGAAAAACTGTGATGCTGGCTTACGGCGAAGGCTCCCTGAAAAAAAGCGGCGTTTATGACGAACTGAAGAGCCTTCTCGCCCTGGCGGGCAAAGAAGTGGTGGAGTTTTCCGGCATTATGCCCAATCCCACCTACGCCAAGGTGCAGGAAGGGGCCAAACTGGTCAAGGAACGCCACGTTGATTTTATCCTGGCCGCAGGCAGCGGCAGCGTCATTGACTGCTGTAAGGTGATCTCTGTCCAGGCCATGACAGAGGAGGATATTTGGAACATGGAATACCAGTCCGGCCGGTTTCCCGCCGCCGGGATTCCCATGGGCGCTGTCGTTACCGCTTCCGGCACCGGCGCGGAAATGAACGCTGGGGCAGTGATTACCTATGAGGAAAAGCTGTGGAAAGGCCCGATTTTCGGGGCCGCCGCATCCTTTGCCGTCCTTGACCCCGCTTACACCGCCACAGTCCCGCCCATGCAGGTGCTTTCCGGCGCTTTTGACACCCTGAGCCACGCCATGGAAACCTACCTTGGGAACTCGGACGCGGACAATGTTTCCGACGATGTGACCCTTGCTGTTATGCGCAATACCGTGGTCAATATGCGCCGTCTCCTGGCAAACATCAACGACATGCAGGCCAGGGGGAATCTCATGTGGGATTCCGCCATGGCGGAAAACGGCATTTTGAAAGTGGGCCGCTTAACCGATTTCCAGGCCCACCAGATTGAACATCAGCTGGGGGCTTATACCGACTGCAACCACGGCCAGGGGCTGGCCGTCACCCATCCGGCCTATTACCGCCATATTCTGAAAGATGCGGAAGAAAAATTCACCCGGTTTGCCAAAGAGGTTTTTGGCAAGAATACCGCGGAAGAAGGCTTAGAGGCGCTGACCGCCTTTATCAAGGAATGCGGCCTTCCCACAAAGCTTAACCAGTTAAAATCCAAAGTAGAAATCACGCCGGAGGTGCTGCGGAAGGTGGCGGACACCTGCAACATTATCAAATGCGGCCCCCGGGAGCTGAGCCGGGACGAAATCTACGATATTCTGCTGGAATGCCTGGAACCGGCGGAATAAATCCGTACAGAAAGAGGGGAATGGAATATGTTCAAATGCCTTTGTGCGGGAAAATGCGGAGGGGGCCTCCGTCCACGACGGATTGTTTGCAAGGCCCTCGGATACCGCGGCAATAGACGCTTATCTGTCGGACAACGGGCTTGTCCGGTAAGGAGGATGCCGTATGAAAAGACCGAAAATCATCATTCATATTTTAAGCGCGCTGGATGGAAAAATCGCCGGGCCGTTTATGGGAACGCCGTCTGCCGGCGCGGTAAGCGGGGAATACGGCCGGATCCGCGGGGAATATCAGGCGGATGCATGGCTGTACGGGACGGTGACCACCAAGGAATTTACCGGGTACCGCAAGCCGGAACTGGACGGCAAGGCCGTTCCGGCCCCGGATAACGACTTTATCGCGGAAAAAAACGCGGCCCTTTACTACGTTTCGGTGGACGCCTTTGGGGAAATCGGCTGGGAATCCGGGACGTTTCAAAAGCCCGGACGGCCGGACGCCCACGTCATTGAAGTCTTGACGGAGCAGGCCCCCGCGGCCTACCGGGCCTATCTGAAAGAACGGGGCGTGTCCTACATTACGGCGGGGGCAACTGCCTTGGACTGCAAAACAGCCTGTGAAAAACTGTACAAACTGTTTGGCATCAAAACCATGCTGATCTGCGGGGGCGGGACCATCAACTGGACCTTTTTGCAGGAAGGCGTAGTGGATGAGGTCAGCCTTTTGCTGGCCCCGGCAGCAGACGGGGAACCGGATTCGGCCACGGTATTTGAACAGTCGCCTCTGCTTACGCAAAGCTGCCCGGCGGAATTCCGCCTGAAAGGGCTGGAGATGTTAAACCACGACGGCGTCCGTTTGATTTATGCCGTCAAAAACCCCTGACGGAAAGCGGGTGCGAAATGAGGAAAAAACTGCGGCCGTTTTTGCTTGGGCTTGCGCTGCTTTTGTCCTTTTCACTAAGCGGCTGCACAGAAGCGCATGAAACACCGTCCCGGGAAACCTGGGAAAAACCGATGTCATCAGAAGCCAGCTATCAATATGAAACGCAGGAGCTTTACGCCCAGCGGGGTGAAAACCAAATTTATGGGGTCGTTTACATCCCCAAAGACGCGGGAGAAAAAATGCCGGCCGTTATCTTTTCCCACGGCTTTGGGGGAACCCATTCCGTGGGGACGCAGTACGCGGAGGCCCTGGCCCAGAAAGGGTATGTGGTTTATTGCTTCGATTTCTGCGGGGGAAGCCCCAGCAGCCGCAGCGACGGTTCCACCCTGGAAATGTCCCTGTTTACGGAACAGGCCGATTTGGAAGCGGTGATTTCCATGATGCAGGGCCTTAACTATGTGGACAGGAATAACCTGTTTCTAATGGGTACCAGCCAGGGCGGCGCGGTGTCCGCTGTCACCGGCGCGGCGCATCCGGACGAGATCCGCGGCATGGCGCTTTTATATCCGGCCTTCCTCTTATCGGAACAGGCCAATGAAATGTATCAAAGCCCAGAGGAAATCCCGGATACCTCCTTCTTCCTTTGGATGGATGTGGGCCGCGCCTATTTCGAGCCGCTGATTGGCTACGATATTTATGAGGAAATCGCCGCTTATGAGGGCGATGTGCTGCTGATTCACGGCGACGCCGACAGTATCGTCCCCTTATCCTACTCGGAGCGGGCGCTGGAGGTTTATCCGTCGGCGGAACTAAAAGTGATTTCCGGAGGCGGCCACGGGTTTTCCGGGGAAAACGCCCGGGAGGTTATCCGCTTGATATTGGAATACTTCGAAACCCATCGGGTTTCGTAAAGGAGGGTATTATGCGAAAAAGCAGGATTATGGCCGGTTTGACGGCGCTTCTCCTTTTGGCTTTTTCCGGCTGCGGCGCACAGCCGCCGGATTCCTCTGCGGAAGGGGCGGAGTCCCTTGAAAGCGCGGAGGGGCGGCAGGTAAAAATGACCGCCGGGGATGTGGAAGTCATCATTACCCTGAACGGTTCCCAGGCAGCCGCAGATTTTGCCAATATGCTCCCCCTGGAGCTGACCCTGATTGAACGGAACAGCTTTGCCAAAGGCATGACGCTGCCCCGCCCCCTTTCCACCAACGAGGAAACGACGCGGGAGTATGAAATCGGCGGGTTTGGCTACTGGGCCGCCGGGCCGGATTTGGCGATTTTTTACGATGACATTTACCAGCAGACCATTGTCCCGGTCATCCCAATGGGGACGGCGGAAAGCGGCGCAGAAAACATGCGGGACACATCCGGGACCGTTACGCTGGAATTGATGCCAGAAGAAAGCGAGGAAAATTCCCATGAATAAACAAGTTGTAATCATTTCGGGCAGCCCCCGAAAGGGCGGCAATTCCGACACCTTATGCCAGGAATTTCAAAAAGGCTGTGAAGAAGCCGGAAACCATGTCGCCAAAATCAATCTGAGGGACAAGCAGATCAGCTTCTGCACAGCCTGCTATGCCTGCAAAAAGCTGGGCCATTGCGTGCAAAAGGACGACGCCCCCGCAATTATGCAGGAGATGGCCAAGGCGGATGTCATTGTGCTGGCCACGCCGGTGTACTTTTACAGCATGGCCGGGCAGGTAAAGACCCTCATTGACCGGTGCCTGTCCTGCGGGGCACAACTGGCGGGAAAGAAGTTTTACTTCATTGCCACCGCTGCCGCTGGGAAAGAGGCCATGGAACGCACTATAGACGGACTTCGGGGCTTTACCGACTGCCTGCCGGGCGCCCAGGTAAAAGGAATCGTCTATGGAGCCGGCGCCTGGCAGCTTGGCGATATTCAGAACAATCCGGCCATGGAAGAAGCCCGCCGGATGGGCAAAAGCATCTGCTGAGACAGCGCATACACAGGAAAGGAGCGTTTCCCATGAAAAAATTCGCAGCGATTTTTCTTTCTTCCCTTCTGGTTCTTTCCCTGGCCGCCTGCGGCAGCAGCCAGCCCCAGGAACCGTCCCAACAGTCCCAGTCCCCGTCTTCCCAAGCGGAATCCTCCGCGTCCGCTTCTGAAACGGACAGCGGCGAGACGGAAGATTCCGCCCCGGCAGAGAACGCCCCATCCCCCTGTTTTTTACAGAGTATCTGGCCATTATGGGCCTCTTCATCTTCTTAGCGCATTATGGGGTCAGAGGGCTGCAAAAGGTAACGGAAAAAAGAAAGACAAATTCCAATCAGAAAAAAGATTTGCCTTGATTTTTCCCAAAAAAACTCCTACTTAAACAAAAAGCCAGCCGGATTCGACTTCGGCTGGCTTTTTTCGGATATCCTTTTCCTTCTCCTTTACTGCTCCATAATTCTGGCGCATTGTACTTCCGGATTATCCACCAGTTCCAATTGGACTTGGCAATCATCCAGTACAACGCCTGCATCCGACAAATTATTTAGGCACAAGTCGATGACGTCCTGGGCGCGCGCCGCGGAAACATCGCCGCTGTATTTCCGTATGGACTCCGGCTGTACCGCAGAAATCCCGATTTCGCGCAATACTTCCCCAAGGCCGTTTCCCGCCTTCATCGCTTCAACTACACAGGCCAGCTGAAAGTACCCGTACATTGCCACTGTCTGCATGGTTTCGCTGTTCCATATAGACTGAAAATAAGCGGCAAAATCCATATCAGGAGGCACAGGAGACGGAATCTGATCCAGAATTTTGACAACCATATCTTTCAATTTCCGCAAATTGCCGCTATCATCTGCAACTTGCCAATAGGCAACCGCAAACCGGTTAACATAAAGTTCTTCCTGCACAGGGTCCATGGAAATTTTGCGGGAAGACACCAGGCAGTGGCCTAATTCGTGGATTAAATTATACCAATGAAAATAGAGATCAAAGTGGAACTGGATATTCTCGCTCCCAAATAATTGTGCATAGCTCTGCTGCTGGTCCGGCGTACCGGCTTCATATCTCCCGGAAATAATCTGATACAGCATCTGTAATTGTCCTCCTCTGAAAGAAATAAATCCATATATAAGGATCGTTTGCTTGGATGGCCAATTTCAAAAATGTAAAAATAGGCGCCTTTTTGCATCTATAAAATACCAATGCCAGCCTCCGCTTGTTCTTCAGTGGGAGCAGCCTTACGCATAAGCCTCGTCAATTGGATATTGCAGAGCCCCCTTCTGCAAAGCGGAATTTATTTGGAGAAAGCGATACGTTCGCAAAGTTCCCGGTAAGAAATCCCCTGGGCGGCGGCCTCCTGGGGCAGAAGGCTTTGGGGCGTCATACCGGGCAGGGTGTTGGCTTCCAGGCAGTAGGGGCGGCCCTGCTCATCCACCAGGAAATCTACTCGGGAATAAAATCCCAGCCGCAGGATTTGGTGGACCTTTTCCGCTTGGGCTTGCAAAAGCTCTCGCAGGGAAACGGAGATTTGGGCGGGGCAGATTTCCTCCGTCATTCCCTGCTGGTACTTGTTCTCATAGTCGTAAAAGCCGGATAGGGGCCGGATTTCAATAACCGGCAGGGCTTTCCCGTTCAGAATGCCCACGGAAAATTCCCGGCCCGTAATTTTTTCCTCAATAAGCACCATGTCCTCATATTTCCGGGCGGCGTCCAGGGCCGCTTCCAGTTCCTTGGGGGTGTCCGCCATGGATACCCCGACGCTGGAGCCGCAGCTGCACGGTTTTACCACGCAAGGGTAGGAAACCCAGGAGAAATCCTCCGTTTTGAACAGATTGACCAGCCGCCAATCCGGGGTGGAAACGCCGTTTGCGCGCATCAGGGTTTTGGAAAGGTCTTTGTCCATGGCCAGCAGGCTGCCCGTGTAGCCGGTACCGGTGTAGCGGATGCCGTGGGTGTCCAAAACAGCCTGAAGCTGGCCGTTTTCCCCAATGGAGCCGTGGAGAGCCAGAAATACGGAATCTGCTTCCCGGCAGATTTCCAAAACGCCGGGGCCGATGAGACTGTTGGGAGTCTTGGATTCCGCCCGGATGGCTTCCAAATCCGGGGCGGCAGTGGGAATCCGATAAGAAAACTGCACGCCGTCTTTCTGGCTGTGGTATACCGGCGGGAAATCCCGGCTGTCCGCGCCGAAAAATAAGTCTAAGAGCACGACTTCGCAGCCGGATTCCATTAAAGCGTTGGCAATCAGCGCACCGGAAGAAAGGGAAACGTCTCGTTCCGGGCTAAGCCCTCCGGCCAATACGACGATTTTCATAAATACACCTCGTTTGTAAGGGAAATGACAGGGCGTCCTTTGCAGGACGCCCCAGTTTTATAAACAATGCTTTAGCTGAGCTTTTCGATGCCCGTTTTTACGCGGCGGATAGTTTCCTCTTTGCCCAGCAGCTCGGCGATTTCGGTGCCGCCGCCGGGAGTGAACTGCTTGCCGGAAACGGCAACCCGCAAAGGCCACAGAACATAGCCGTTTTTGACGCCCAGTTTCGCCACCAGCTCCGCCATGGCGCCGTTAATGGAATCCAAAGACCAGTCGTTTAACCCTTCCAGCACCGGCAGGATTTCTTTCAGCACAGCGAGGGAGGTTTCGGCGTTGGTTTTCATCTTCTTGTGGGTGTACAGGGCGATGTCATAATCCGGCAGGCTGTCGATAAAGTCGATCTGCTCGGGGATGTCGGTGTACACCTCGGTGCGGGGCTGCAGAAGCTCCGCCAGAAGGTCCAGGTTCAAGTCTTCTTTTTTGCAGGACTGGCGGATATAGGGCAGCGCGCCCTCAATAAACTGTTCCTTGGACAGCTTGCGGATATACGCTCCGTTAATGGCTTTCAGTTTTGCCGGGTCAAAAATAGCCGGGGATTTGGAAATGCCGGATACGTCGAACTCCTGAATCAGCTCTTCCAGGGTGAAAATCTCGTTTTCGCCCTTGGGTGCCCAGCCCAGCAGGGCGATATAGTTGATAACCGCTTCGTGCAGATATCCCTTGGCCACCAGATCTTCAAAGGAGGCGTCTCCGTTTCTCTTGGACAGCTTGTTATTGGCGTCCTTCATAACGGGGGCAACGTGGATATAGGTGGGAATTTCCCAGCCGAACGCCTCATAAAGGAGGTTATATTTGGGGGTGGAGGACAGGTACTCATTGCCCCGGACCACATGGGTGATGCCCATGGTGTGGTCATCCACTACGTTTGCAAAGTTGTAGGTGGGCATGCCGTCGGCCTTAATCAGGATTTGGTCATCCAGGACGGAGTTCTCCACCGTAATGTCGCCGAAGACTTCGTCGTGGAAGGTGGTGGTGCCTTCGGTGGGGCATTTCTGCCGGATGACATAGGGGACGCCGGCGGCCAGCTTTTCCTGGACTTCTTCCTTGGAAAGGTTGCGGCAGTGGCCGTCATACTTAGTGGGCATGCCGGAAGCAGTCTGGATTTTATGCAGCTCCTCCAGCCGGTCCTTATCACAGAAGCAGTAGTAAGCGTGGCCCATTTCCACCAGCTGTTCGGCGTATTTTTTAAACATTCCCATGCGCTGGCTCTGGATATAGGGACCCACAGGGCCGCCGATGTCGGGGCCTTCGTCCCAGATTAAGCCGGTTTTCCGCAGGGTGTTGTAAATAATATCCACAGCGCCTTCCACATAGCGGGCCTGGTCGGTGTCCTCAATCCGAAGGATAAAGGTTCCGTTATATTTTTTGGCAATCAGGTAGGTGTAAAGGGCAGTACGCAGGTTGCCGATGTGCATATAGCCGGTGGGGCTGGGGGCAAACCGGGTACGGACTTTCTTTTCTTCCATGGGTACAGTTCCCTCCAAAAATCTATAAAATCAGGTACATACTTAAAAATATTGTACCGCTTTTCCTGCCCTTTGTCAACCCTGAAGCACGCTGGGGAGGCAAAAAAGTGCTACCATTCCGAAGATTTTGAAAACCACACTCCGAAACTATATGGACAAATGTTATGGATTGCAGCCTGATGACCGCCTGTTCCCATACACCAAAAGTTATCTCTATCATGAGATGGAATATGGGATCAAGCAGTCCGGCGTTAAAAGGATTCGTGTGCACGATATTCGTCACAGCCATGCCAGTTTGTTGGTGGAGATGGGATTCTCGCCTTTGCTGATTGCGGAACGCCTGGGACATGAACGAGTACAGACAACAATGGATACATACAGTCACCTGTATCCCAATAAGCAAGTTGAAGTAGCGAATCAGCTTGATAGTTTAGCCCTTTAACCCCTCTGGCTACAAAAAATCAGCCTGATGTAGCCATTTTGTAGCCACTAAAAAGCAAGAATCCCGAAAACCTCTGTATTTTCAAGGGCTTTCGGGACTCAATAAGCGTTAATTTATTATTCCCACTCAGGGTAGAGTTTTGAGATGTAGATATTCTCAGTAGTATTTAGTATACAAATCGAGATATAATTCACTATTTTCTCCTGTTTTTCCCTGCATCTCACAAAAAGTGTACTCAAAATGCACTCATCGAAATATTGTATGACCTGTTAGTTTACAGGGCCTTTGGAACTCATCACCAGACGTTCCGAGGATAGGTACATACTTGTGGACGTCATATTAATAGAAGGTGGATCAGAGAGAAGTCATCGCTCTGGTGGGCAGTACAGGTAATTCTACTGAAAATCATCTGCACTTTGAAGTGCGGGAAGGTGGAAGAATAGATGCAATGGAATTCTTTGACAAGAAACAAATTCTGGAATCCTGGATAGTATTCATAATCAATATGTTGTTAATTATGGATATATTTTGGCTCAAAGGTTCGATAACATGATACTTTTGAAAAGAAACATCTTTTATCTTTTTAAGCAAAAATAAATTTTATTTCCATGGGGTCTTATACGGTTAAAAACCATAAAAATATTAAAAAACATTGATATTTCTTGTGCTTTAATTTATAATAAGAACAGATGGTGGTTTTCAACTTATTTAAGGCAAAAAATGTGTGTAGATCTTTTAATTTTTGTCTGGACTACCAATGAATACCCGGCTTTCATTTCAGCAGATTGGAGGCGTATGGATTGTCAAAGTATTCCAAAGTGTATCATAAAATGCTGTTATCATATTCGGTACTGACAGTTATGATGACCTTGTTAATTGGCGCAACGGCCGCATTCCTTTTTTCTGATTCTTACCAGCGGGAAATGCGGCGCATGGATCAGCAGCTGATGGACCAGGCTGCGTACAATATTCAATTGGAAGTGTTCGGCCGAACTCTAACGCTCAGCAACGATCTGATGTTGGGCAGCAGTAGCGAGCCTGTTTCCAAACCTTTTTCCGCAAAATCGGAATCCACGGATTACTACCATTCCTATCAGCAAATATTTAAGGTCTTTTCTCAAAACAGTGACCTAATTGCTGATATTAGTTTTTATTACGCCAATCGGAACGTAATTGTGTCGGCGGTTCAGAAAATAAAATACTTAGACACTCGCCATGACGCCGACGATATCTGTGCGTTTGCTCATGAACTGAAAACAAATACCGAGGTCAGTCGCTGGATTTCCGTAGACACAAATCCCGGCCTTCGAGAAAATTCTATCGTACAGCCGGACGCCTGTATGCTGTATGTTGTACCGTATTACAAGAACCCAAGCGGCGGATATCTAGTGATTCAAGTCCGGAAAGAAATGATTCAGCAGATCCTGGATGATTTTTACGGGAACCGCGAAACGGAATTCTGGCTGATTTCCCCGGAAAACGAACCGATGCTGCAAACCGGCACTACCGTTTGGTCTGAGGACAAAAATCCCCTGATCCCTCTGGCGGATGATTTGGGAAACGGCGAGACGGCGTTTCAGACATATGATTCACATGTAGTAGCGGTAAAACAGATTCCGGATACAGGTTTCTGCCTTGTAAAGTGGGAGGATGCCGGTTATTTCAACGCGCAGCTCCCACAAAATACGATATTGTTGCTGTCAGCCTGCGCCGCAGCTTTGCTGTGCGGATTTATCTTTGCGCTGTTTTCCAGCAAGTATTTTTACCACCCTGTGCAAAACTTGCTCCAGGAAGCCTGCGCCAGCTTGAAAGAAGCCTCCGATCGTTTTTCCGGGGAAAATAGCAGCGAGTTTTCTCGAATTTCCTCTCTGATAAACCATGCCGCGGAAGAACTGGATATCATGAAACAGAAGCAGAAAGAAAAC
>DVJP01000072.1 GCA_018716725.1 Candidatus Merdivicinus excrementipullorum
GGCGGCACCTGTATAACGCGATGAGGCATCAGGGGTATCATGGTACTTCTGTAAACCGCAGCCCGGCCGCAGTGAAGGCGGGGAGATGAAATTTCTATGGACCTGTTCGCCCCAGGCACTGGGAGAGACATAAAAACTAAATTTACTGTATATAATTGTTGCTTCTGGCAAAAATTCTACTAGAGGCAATCGAAAGGTGGTAACCATAATGGAAGAATATAGTGCAGAAAAATTAAGTGAAATGCAGAATGTGGACATTCGTACAGTTAACAAAGACGACTTGGTTGATCTGAATAGCGTTCAAATTGATGGAACCCTTCCTATACCGGAACGTGTCAACTCGTTTATCCAGCAAATTAAAAATCCATATTGCTTTCGGATTGGAGATGTTGCCGTAAAAGTGGTGTACAAAGAAGATGGGCCGACGTTCCAGCAGAATATTGAGGATGCGCTACGAACTGTTTGAAGCAGGGAATGTATGGAATTTTAGAAAAAAGGTAGATATTCGTTCTGCAATATGCTACAATATATATGGACTAAATCACATACTCACCCTGATACAAAAATCGTATACCGAAAATTTGTAGAGGAGTGAGTTATCGTGAATCAAATCGCAGAACAGTATCGTGCTGCGGTCTATGTTCGTTTATCTAAAGAGGATATGCTTGCGCTCTCCGGCAAAAAAGCGGAGAGCGACAGCATTTTCAATCAGAAGGAGTATATTTTTGATTGGATTAAGAACAAAACGGACATTCAAATAGTTTCCGTTCGAGTAGACGATGGGTATACTGGGACAAATTTTGACCGACCTAGTTTCCAGATGATGATGGAAGACATCAAATCAGGAAAGATCAATTGCGTCATTGTCAAAGATTTGTCCCGTTTCGGCAGAGAATATATCAATGCCGGAAAGTATATTGATCGTCTATTTCCTTTTTATGGCGTCAGGCTAATTGCCATTAACGATGGAATTGATACTATCACAAAAGATCCATCAGATAATCTAAATATCACCCTAAAAAACCTAATTAACGACAACTACTGTCGGGATATTTCCATGAAAATACGCAGCCATTTGGAAATCAAGAGAAAGAATGGAGAATATACAGGCTCTTTTGCTCCCTATGGCTACCGAAAGTCGGAGGAGGATCATAATCGCCTTGAAATTGATGAATATGCGGCAAGTGTAGTTCAGGATATATTCCACTGGAAGTTAGAAGGGATAAGTGCCGATCACATTGCCAAACGCTTAATTGAACAAGGCGTACCATCTCCCATGGAATACAAGCGAAGCCAAGGAGAAAACTTCAAAACAGGATTTGAAACCGGCAAAAAAATAAGTTGGACGCCTGTTGCAGTCCGACGGATCTTGACTAATCCTGTCTATATTGGAACACTGATCCAAGGAATTCGAACAAGGCCCAATTATAAAATTAAAACGGTAGTTGTGAATGATGAGGAGAAATGGAGTAAAGTTGAAAATAACCATGACCCTATCGTTTCTAAGAAAACCTTTAACCTGGTACAGCGCCTTCTTTTGCTGGATACTCGGACATCTCCTAGTCAAGCCAAGGTTTTCCCTCTTGCAGGACTAGTTGTCTGTGGCGATTGTGAAAGCCCTATGGTCCGGATTACAGTTCCGTGTGGAGAAAAGAAGTATTACTATTATGTCTGCGATGGTAATCGAAAGAAACAAGGCTGTTCCAGCCATCGGATTTCGGAAAAGATACTTCTCGACTCTGTTTTAGCAGTTCTTCAAGAGCACATTCATCTGATTTTCCAAATGGAAGCCTGCCTAAAAGACATCCAGAATACGCCCCTGCAGAAAATTCATACAAAAAAGCTACAGGAACGTATGCAAAGAGTGGAAGAAGAAATGGATCGCTACCGCCGGCTAAAAATCTCTCTGTATGAGGACATGCAAGATGGGCTAATTTCTAAAGATGACTATAAAGATATCAGGGACCAATATGACCAACGGATCCGAGAAGCGCAGACAGCGCATACCCAGTTACAAAAGGAACTAGATATGGATTTGAACAGCCAGTCAAAGCCACATGAGTGGATAGAGGAGTTTCTGGAGCATCAGGACCTTCAGGAACTTAACCGTATTGTTGCTGTACAATGTATTGAACAAGTCCGCGTTTATGAAGGAAAAAAGTTGGAAGTTATTTTTGCACATTCCCAAGATTTCAATAATCTCATGGAACAAATCCAGCTCTATCAAAATGAATTCAATGCGGAGGTGGTATAAATGGCAAGAAAGAGCCGAAAAAGCCAGGAGCAGGTAGTTTCACAGGCATCCGTGCCCTCCCAAAAATCTCAATATCGGGCTGGACTTTATGCTCGAATATCCGTAGAAAATGAACGGAAACGCGAAGCTGATTCAATTGGTACACAGATCCAATTGCTGAAAGATTTTGTGGAAGAACAGAAGGATATTCAAGTTTTTGATCTGTATGTGGACGACGATATTACAGGTACAGATTTTTCGCGGCCTGAGTTTTCCCGAATGATGAATGATGCCCGCGACGGCAAAATAAACTGCATTATCGTTAAGGATTTGTCGCGTTTTGGAAGAAATCTCCTGGAAACAGGCGAATATATTGAAATGGTATTCCCTTTTTTGGGCCTCCGATTTATTTCAATCTTGGATCGCTTTGATTCTCTTAATAAACAGGTAGATATTGGTATTCAGGTAAAGAACATGATAAATGAACTTTATGCCAAAGATACCTCAAAAAAAATCTGTTCAGTAATGCGTTCAATTCAAAAACAGGGGAAATTTGCCGGCGGCAGAGCACCATATGGTTATAACCTTCACCCGGATGACAAGCATCTATTGATTGCTGATCCCGAAACTGCACCAATTGTCCGAAAAATTTTTGAAATGTATGCACAAGGCGAAACGCTGCATGGAATCGCCACGACATTGACCCTTCAAGGGGTGCACTCGCCTGGCCGAAGGCTATACGATATTGGAGTAGCGACGACCGACAAATTCAAAAATTCCAAGTGGTACGTACCGACTTTGCGTCGGATACTGTCAGATCCAATTTATTTAGGCTGGATGGTAGGTGGGCGGTATGCGTCCAATTATTTTGAAACCGGTGAAAAAGGATGCAAACCTGTTCCCCGGGAACAGTGGATTATTACGAAGGGGACCCATGAGGCAATTATAACGGAAAAACTGTTTTATGCGGCACAGGATTTGCTAAACCAAAATAAAGAACAGCGAAACTTGGTAATGAATACTAATTCGCAGAGCAGAAAGCAAAGCTTGTTTCAATCTAAATTGCGTTGCGGAGAATGTGGAAAATCCATGTATTTACGCCGGAGGAAAAATGGCGAACAGGAAAACTGGTGGTATTTCTGTGCACTACACGAACATTATGGCAGTGATTACTGTAAAAAGAAGGCCATAAAGAAGGAGGAGCTAGAGACATTAGTGTTGAATTTGATAAAGAAACAAATGGCCTTGTTTCTGGATGCCAAAACTCTAATAACTAAATTGAATAAAACAAGTGGAAGCAAAACAAAGTATCAAATCTTTCAAGAACAAATTAAGTCCAACCAGAAGCAAATGGAACGGTATATTCAGCTGAAGGCATCCTTGTATAGTGATTTTGCGGAAGGTATTATTTCAGAGGAAGATTATCTTTCTATGGGGCAAGAGTACGCACAGAAGGCAGATGAAATTCGGATTTTCTTATCAGAACTGGAGAAAGATGCTAAAAAGTATGCGCCACAGTATATTGGTGGTGAACACTGGACCCAAATGGTAGAACAGTTTATTCACCAAGACGTTCTGGACGAGAATATGGTCAACGCCTTTATAAAAAAGATCACTCTTCATCATGATGGACAGACTGAAATTGAATTTAACTTCCGGGATGAAATTGAAGAAGTTCTGTTGTGGGCTTCTATTCGACAGAAAGAGGCGGAACGGTATGCAGGATAAAACACTTGCTTTATACATCCGCCTTTCCGATGATGATGATGACATAGATAGCCATGAGAAAAAAGAAAGTTATAGTATCACTAATCAACGTGAACTACTAATGGCATACTATCGAAAACATCCGGATTTAGCAAACTATAAAGTTGAAGAGTTTTGTGATGACGGCTTTACTGGCACCAATTTCGACCGGCCTCAGTTTCATAGAATGATGGAAGGAGTCCGCGCTAAAACAGTTCACGCGATACTTGTGAAAGACCTTTCACGATTTGGAAGGGATTATCTGGAAGTAAGTGGCTATTTGGAGTTGGTGCTCCCAATATTTGGAACCCGATTCATCTCGGTAAATGATCATTTTGATAGCTTTGATTATGTAGGCACAACCGGTGGAATGGAGCTGGCCTTACGCAACCTCATAAACGGGATGTATAGCAAAGATCTTTCCATGAAACTGCGAAGTTCTTATCAAACTCGATCCAAACGTGGAGAATTCCTAGGCGGGCAAGCATTTTATGGATATAAGATGGACCCCAATCACAAGAAGAAAATCATAGTGGATGAAAATGTTCGCCACATTGTAGAAATGATTTTTCAAATGTGCATTGACGGTTCTACGACCAGGCAAATCGCCAGTTATCTTAACGACCATGAAATACCATCTCCCACAGAATACAAAAAGTTGAATGGAATGTACTATAATGGGACAGTATTGGAGAAGAAAAGCATTTGGCTTGGTTCAACTATCCGCAAAATTTTAGCAGACGAGCGTTATACCGGCAAAATGATTTCAGGAACGCGGCAGCGCTTTGGAATACGAGGCACAAAATCACAGGCAGTCCCCAGAGACCAATGGATTATTGTGGAAGGGACCCATGAACCAATTATCTCAGATGAAACTTTTCAAAAAGCCTCTGCGGCACTAGCATCCAGAATCAGAACTGTCAACCAAAATACAGCCGGAGTCCGTTCTGAAAATCTTTTTGTTTGCGGATATTGCGGCCGTAAACTATCAAAATCCCAGGGAAAAAATGTCTATTTATACTGTCTAAAGGCAAGTTCCTTTTCTGGTACAGAGTGCGAAAACATTCGGGAAAATATGGCAACCCTTCAGAGCAAAACATTGACGATTCTTCAGGCACTCTCCACACTTATTTTAAATAAAGCAGACTTTATCCGAAAAAACGGTGCTTCTGAAAAAAGCTCTTTGCAAAAGGAAAAAGATCGTTTGGAGAAACGCCGTCGGCAACTTTCCAATGGCAAACGTGCTTTGTATGAAGAATATCGGGATGGTCATATTTCGAAGGAACGATTTTTAAAATCACAAGCCGAAAATGCTATAGAGGATGAAACGCTGAAAGAAAAAATTCTATCGATTCAAAATCAGCTTGAAAAATCTTTAGCGGATGAAGCACTTTTACAATCAGTTGGCAAAGACGTTGAACAGATCCAAGCATTAACAACGTATGAGCCCAATGTCGTCAAACGGCTGGTAGAGTCCATCCGAGTATATCCAAATGAGCGAATTGAAATCCAATTAAGAAACCAAGGTCTTGCACAATTTCTTCAAACAGACAAGCAACAAGCACTTCCCAAGCAGTAAAAAAATAACTCCCACAGCTTTGTGGGAATTATTTTTAGTGATAACTTGACACAAGCAGAGGGCTTGATCCTGGGATTGGCGGCCAAGCTCTTTTCCATTGCCGGGCCGGTCATTGTCTACGGCCTGGCCGCCAGCGTCGTCTACGGGATCATACTGGTTATTTTCCCCCAGCTGCTGAGATAACAAAATAGAATCTGAAAGGCCGCCTGATGGCGGCCTTTCAGCCTGTGGAAAAAGAAAGTATGGTCTGGCAAATTGCACAAAAGCATAAGGTTTGCTGACGCAGCTTGTAACTGTTCCTGTACTGTGGCGTGTGCCGGATATCCTCAGCTATTTCCAACAAATTCTGCCATATGTGGCGTATAACGGTTTTCTCACACTTGGCGCTTTGTGTGCACATGGCCCTTGCGGGACAGCCTTTGCACAGATACGACCGGCTCTTGTACTCCCGGTTTGTTGTGGCATCGTGCAGAATTTTGTATTCCGGGCAGATCATATCGTCAAGGTATTCATCGTAAGCATGGGTGTGCCAGGGATGATTTCCGCTTTTATTTTTCGGACGTGTATAGGCTGAGGTTAGAATGCGGCTGCTCTCAAAGATCCTTTTGCAAATCCACGGCGTTTTGCAGACACTGTTGGCAGCAACGATTTTGTGTTGGGGATAGTGCCTGCAAATATTGTCATACAATGGGTCAAAGGCTGCGCTGTCATGAATGTTTCCGGGTATGAAGGGATTCCGATATTTGTTTGGGCCGGTTCATTTTGACTCCCCCTTTCCCTCTATTATAGCAGGGGAAAGGAGGGCTGTCAAAACAGCGGCTCCGTCCCGAAGTAGGCGCAAACGGCCCGGTAATAACAGAGGGCCGCCTTTCGGCACCCTTCCTCCGTCCCCAGCAGGGAAACGTCCTCCTGATTGGTCAGAAAGCACTGTTCCGCCAGCACAGCCGGGCAGTCCGGGTAGTCCACCATGCCAAAGGACGGCAGGCTCTCCAATTCCGGGTCCGGACTGTCGGTGAGTATTTTTTCATTTCCCTGGTAATAGGCGTACCGGACGCCGCTGTCCCCCCGGAGAGGGATCCCGGTTTGGGAAATTTCGCCTGCCAGCAGCTTTGCAAAGGAAAGGGCTTCCGCGTGGTATTTCCTGTCCGGCGGGGGTGGGTACGCCTCAAATCCCCGGGCGGAGGGGTCCTCCGACGAATTGCCGTGGACGCAGAGGAGCAGATCCGCCCCCTTCCGGTTTGCCAGCCGCCAGCGGCCGTTGATATCCTTGCCCTCCCCGTAATCCCGGCAGAGGATGACCCGGTAATTTTCGTCCTGCCGGAAATAATCCTCCAAATACCGGACGGTGGTTTCCGTCAGCTGGGTTTCCACGATGATCCCTTCCGCGCCGGGATCGTTCCCGCCGTGGCCGGCGTCCAGGGCCACGGCAATCCGGGAGTCAAAAAGCCCCCATTCCTCCATGGCCCATTTGCCGCCGAACCATATGCCGGCCACAAGCAGAGTTAAGACCAATATCCGGCCAACCCGCAGCCTTCTTTTTCCCTGTTTCATCCAATCCCTCCACTCTATTAGCATTGTAGCACATTTTCCGGGAAAGTGTCGAAAGATTTCCTTAAGATTCGGCTTTCCAATGAGAAAAAACAGCCCCGGCAGAAAAAACTCTGCCGGGGACTGTATTTTAAAATATAGGCGCAAAGGGAAAGCCGTCAGGAAATATCCAGAATATAGGCCGGATACCAAGCGGCGGCCTCCCGGACGCGTTTGGCTACAGGCATCCCTGCGCCGGAAAGCACCACCAAACGCCCGGCTTTCCCCTCCGGAACCTCCCCCTCATAAGGGGACAGGCTCACTACGTTTCCCACGCAGTCGGCCAGATACATTCCCTGGGAGGTCTGGATAAACCCTTTGACCCGGAAGGTGACTTCCGAAAACATTTCAATGAATTTTTGCAGGTCATAGGGAGGGATGGATGGGTCAATGGTGACTAAGAGCTTCCGCAGGGTCAAATCAGCCGTCAAAGGCATATCCCCCGCCGGAAGGGCCTGGGCTTTGGCCAGGGTATCCAGAATCCCGGCGTCCACCGCCCCGAAGGACGTTTGGATCACCGGCATATCCGGCCGCTGGCCCCGGATTAAGGTTAAGGTTTCCGAAAGCTGCTCTTTGCTGGCCCGGTCGGTTTTATTGACCACCGCCAGGTCGCTGGCGGCCAGCTGCTTTTGGCAGGTGCGGGCGGTGGCGTAAAGCTTGGGGAATCGCACCGCGTCAATCAGGCAGACAGCCCCCCGGTAGTCAATGTGGGGGAACCGGTCCGTCTGGGAAAAGAGCTTCCGGACGCCGGTGGGGTCGGAAAGCCCCGAGGCTTCCACTAAAATCACATCCGCCGCAACGTCCGCCGACTGGCGCAGCACCTTTTCAAACTGATCCAGCCGGCAGGAGCAGAAAACAGACCCGCCGGAGATTTCCTGAAGGTATGCCCCCAAATCGGCCAAGAGGACGCCGTCCACGCCCTCCTGGCCGAATTCGTTGACAATGAGCTGGATTTTCTCACCGGCAAAGAGGCGGATAAAATTCTTCAAAAAGGTAGTCTTTCCCGCCCCCAGAAAGCCGGTAATCAGATAAAGGCGGCTCATGCGTTCTTTTTGCATTCCTCAATGGCTTCCCGGATCGCCTCTTCCAGTTCAGCCTTGGTGGGGATGATGGAGCGGTATTTCAGCTTGCCGTTGATGTACATGGAGGGCAGGTTCGGCACGCCCATTTTGATGCAGCGGGCCACGTTTTCCTTGTAGATGAACTTGTATTCCACCATGTCAATGGCGTCGCCGAAGGTTTCCACAGCCTGGTTGGCCGCGCCCATCATGTAGCTGCAGGCGGCGCACTGGGCGGAATCCAGGGTGAATACTTCCACAAGGGGTTTCTTCAGGTGCTCGTAATCGGGAATCTCCACGTTGGAGGTGTCCACTTCCTCGGCCTGGTAGTTTTTCACCATTTCCCGGACCGCGTCGGTTTCCAAAGCGGCCTGAGCCACGCCGATGCAGTTTTCAATGGGCACGTCGTAAGGCATGTCGCAGCCGGGGGCCAGGATGAAGTTCTTTTTGACCTTGACGGAATCCAGCAGGTCCACGGCAAACTTCATGTTGTCCTGCTGGTTGCCTAAGAGCATGATGGAAGTCAGGGGGATGTTGCCGCCGATGGCCACATTGTATTTGTCGGTAATTTCTTTGGCGGCCAGAAGGTTTACGTTTTCATCCACGGAAATGGAGTCGGGGTCGGTCTGGCACATAACCTCAATGTTGCGGGTGGCGTCGCCGCAGACGAAGAAGGAGGAGAAGGCGCCTTTTTCCCGGATGTAGGCGAACAGCTCTTTGTAAGGCTCGGTCATGTACTGCTCAAAGTGGGCGGTGGAGATCTGGGAGATCAGGGGGTCTACCAGGGCGATAACGTCCATGCCGGCCTCAATGTAGTAGTCGGCCATTTTTTTGCAGACCCGGGTGCAGAAGGCAAAGAGGCTGGCGGTTTCTTCCTCAAAGTCGAACATGTCGGTGAACAGGTTGTTGCCCCGGAGATGGGAAGCCAGAGTGAAGGGGCCGCAGATCAGGCCGTAAAGGGCGGTAGTATCGCCCACGGCTTTTTTCATCCGGGCCATAACGTCCAGCACATAGGGGATGCGGCCGGATTCCTTGGTGGGGATGGTGCAGTCGCAGGGGGTGACAGGCGGCTCCTCGTCGCTGCCGTCCAAGGGGTGCTTGGAAACGGAGGGAGGGCAGTCCTTGGCCCAGGTCAATTCGCAGCCCAGGCATTCGGCCTCAATCTGGAGGTCGAAAATTACCGGCTGGCCGTCGGGTTTGTAAAGGCGGTTGACTTCCATTAAGGATTCAAAAGCCTTGTCCGCGTCGGTGAGCATTTCGGTGGCGTCGTAGCCTTTTAATTTGCCCGCGTGTACTCCCGCAAAGGGGACCCAGGGGGCGCGTTCCGTTTCTTCATGGCGCAGGGTGCGGAATAAAAGATCTTTCATAATGATTCTCTCCTTTTTGAGTTGTGCAAAAAAGTGGTCCGGGGTTCTATGTATTTAGTATAACATGTTCTGAGAAGCAGCGATTGTACTATGTTTCTGTTTTTGGAAAAATATTTCCCGATTCAGCCGCCGGCGGGAAAAGAAGGACCTTCTTCCTCGCATCATCTCGACGGCTTTCACAATTACATAAGAGAAAAATTGGCGATGTATGGGAATGGAGCGCCGGAAGAAAAACCGGCATTCCCTTCTTTAGCCAAATGATCCGGGACTGCCTGGAGGGCATGGAAACCGCCATGACCCAGGTTCATATCTTTAAGGCTGCAGAGCTTTGCGTCCGGGCCCAGATGGCGGCGCGGAAGCTGGCGTAATCCCGGTATCTGCCGGAGCGCATATTGAAGAATTTGTCTATAAAGAACAGCAAAATTTTGTATAAAATTGAACTGTTCTTTGTTTGTTTTCTGTTGACATTTTCGAAAAGACCTTTTATCATAAAAGAAAATGCCGCAGCCAAACGGCGCGGGCAGAACGGAGGACTGAATTTATGGCGCATCTCCTGGAAAACGACAAAATTCGGATAGAATTTGATGAAGCAACCGGCGGCATCACCAAATTCTGCTGCAAGGAAACCGGCTGGGAGCTGATCCGGCAGCCGAAACTGGCTATGGGAATCCAGCTGCGGGTCCCGGCGCCGGGACACCGCTGGAACCTGGCGGAAAGCGGCCGCCAGAAGCTGGCGTCTTTTGCTGCTGTGCCCGAGGAAGGGACGGCTGCGCTCCGGTGGGAAGGGCTGGATTTCGACCAGACAGGTCCTCTCCCCATTGACGTGGAAATGCGGGTGGATCTTACCCCCGGCGGCGCGTCCTTTACTGTTACGGTGGATAACCGGTCCCAGTACATGGTGGAGGAAGTCTGGGCGCCCAACCTGGGCGGTTTCCGGGAACCGGCCGGGGAGCAGCCGGTTACGGCCCTGGGGATGCACTTCCAGGGGGGCTTTACCAAAGTGCGGCTGGGGGACGGATTCCCCCTGAACGATTACTGGGGGATCGACTTCCCCACGGTTATCAAAACCTTCCCCTCCCCGGACGTCACCTCCCCCTTTATGCTTCTGCAAAAAGAGGGAGGAGGGCTTTACTGGGGCGTCCATGACCCCCAGCCGGAAATCGCCTCCTTTGTTTACAGCTTCCGCCCCGGGTATTTGGACAGCAAGCGCCACCGCCTGCCCCCAGGGGATGAGTTAAGCGGCAATCCGGCGGGGTTCTGCGTCAGCCTGGTGCGGGTTCCCTGCATCCAGCCCGGCCAGCGGCGGACTTTGGCGCCGGTGGAATTAAAGCCTTATAAAGGGGATTGGCGCCGGGGGATCAAAGCCTACCGGGAGTGGGAGAAAACCTGGTACCGCCCGGTTCCCGCACCCAAGTGGACAGAGGAAACGGACTGCTGGATGACCTTGCAGATGAATTCCTCCGAGGGGCGGTGCAAGTATTCGTACCGGGACCTTCCCGCCATTATGAAGGAAGCCAAGCAGTACGGCGTCCAGGCGCTCCAGCTCATTGGCTGGGCCACCGGCGGCCAGGACGGCAACGAGCCTTTCCAGGACACGGACCCTCTGCTGGGGACCAGGGAAGAACTGATGGACGCCATCCGGCAGATTGAGGAAATGGGGATCCGGGTCCTGCTGATGTGCAAATTCAAATGGGCCGACCAGTCGGCGCCGGAGTTTGCGGACAAAATGGCGGCCCATACCTTAAAGGATATGCGGGGACATCCCGTGCCCTTCGGCGGTTATGCTTACGACACCCTGTTCCAGCGGTTCGGCGGCGGCAGCATCCACAACGGCTACGGCCTGTGCCACTCCTCGGCGGATTACCGCCGGGCAGCTTTGGAGGAGTTCCGGAAGATTCTGGAACTGAAGCCCAGCGGGATCCTTTATGACGAGCTGGCAAACCCTATGCTCTGCTGCTTCGACACCTCCCATGGCCACGCCTATGGGGAAAGCATCCACAAAGGCTCGCTGCTGCTGGCCAAAGAGTTTTACAGCCTGGCCCGGGAAACTGCCGGGGAGTTTGCCTTTGCCGGGGAAGGGCCTTCGGATGTGCTGTCCCAGTATTATTCTACCAACTATATCCGCAGCTGGGACGACGGAAACGGGCCTCACTGCCCTGCGGGAAAATACCTGCATCCGGAGATGCGCTTCGCCAGCTGCCTGGTGGGCTGGGACGACCGGGAACTGGCCAACCAGTGCCTGGTGTACGGATACATTCTCAATTACGAGCCATATAATTTCAAAGGCCGGATGTCCGATATCCCCCTGACGGCCCAGTATGGCATGAAGATCCGAAAGCTGCGCCGCCGGTTGTGGGAATACCTTTGGAAGGGGAAATTCCTGCATACGGATACAGCCCAAGTCCGCCCTGTTGGGGAGACTGGGGAATACATCTATTCCGTATTTGAGGCGGAAAACGGGAAGCGGGCCATTGCGGTGGCAAACCAGGAAGCGGAACGGACGCTGACGCTGCGGGTGACGGCTGATTCCGGCTGTACAGAATTTCTGCTGTATACGCCGGAGGGGGATGAAGCCAAGGCTTCCGGCAGTATTGTGGAAATTCCGGCCCGGTGCGCCTGCGTGCTGGTGGAACAGTAAGGAGGAATTTGATGACAAGACCGATTCTGCGGTTTGAGGGAAATGACCTGGCCAGACGGATGGGGACGGTTTTTGCGGAAAATGCCCATGACCTGGTGGAAATTGAAGAGGGGCAGCGGTGCTCCTGGATCTGGCTTCGGGGGTTAGGCGGCACGGATATCAGCCGCACCGTCTCCTTGTGGTGATTTTTCAGCGTTTGCCTTATAGTAAAACCGCCCGCGGGATTCCGCAGGCGGTTTTTCCTGTTTTTCTTATTCCGGGAAAAAGGTCAGCTCCACGCAGCCGCATAAGGCGTGGTACAAAGCCAGGTGGTATTCCTGAACCCGGAAGGTCTGGCGGGAAGGAGCCCGAAGGGCAATGTCGCTGAGCTGGGAAAGGCGGCTTTCCGCCTCCCCGGTAAATGCCAGCACCTTCATGCCCCGGGCCTTGGCCCCATAAGCCGCGTTGACGACGTTAGCTGAATTGCCGGAGGTGGAAAGGGCCAACAGCACGTCTCCCGGCCGCCCGTAGGCAAAAACCTGCTGGGCAAAGAGCATATCCGGCTGGACATCGTTTAAAAAGGCGGTCAATAAAGCCGTTTGGCTCACTAAAGATATGGCGGGGAGGCCCCGCTGCAAACTGGCGGAAAATTTTTCCGGTTCCGGGCAGCCGGAAGAAGCGATTGCCGCCCGTTCCTCCTCTGTTAGGGGGCGCTTCTGCAAAAAGCCTTTCATCAGCTCCCCCACAATGTGTTCGCTGTCCGCCGCGCTGCCGCCGTTGCCGCAGGTTAAGAGCTTCCCTCCCGCCTGGAAACAGCCGCAGAGCAGGGAAACCCCTTCCCGGAAATCCCGCTCCAAATCTTTTAAGGCCGGCGTGTTGGAAAACAGCTCCCGGCAAAATGCCTCTGCTTGTTCTGTCATACGCTCTCCTCCTCGTTCCAGCAGCGGATCAGCGGGAGAAAATCCGCCGCAATGTACCGGGCGCCGGCCTTTTGCAGCTTTTGAAGCTTGCGGGGATTAAGCCCCGGTTTCTTTTGCAGCTCCCAGCTGGCGACGCCGATGGTAACTGCGCCGGCGTCCCGGCCCAGCTGGATCTCCACTTTGCCGTCCCCGGCTATTAACAGTTCCCGTCCCGCAAGGCCGCCGGTTTCCAAAATCTGCTGGATTACGGCTTCCTTGGAGCAGTCCTTCCGCCGGTGGGGCGCGCCCCGCACCTCCCGGGCCAGAGACGCGATCCCTAAAAGCTCCGCCTCCCGCCGGACGTCTTCCTCATCCGTTCCGCTGGCAATGTAAATGGAAATACCGGCGTCCGCCAAAAGTTCCAAGTATTCCCGGCTGCCGGGAACCAAAAATCCGGCGGGGTCCGCCGTGCCGCGGGAAAGGCCGGCCAGCCGGCTTTCCACCATCTCCATCAAAGCGGCGTTGTACTGGTCCTTGTACTCCCAAGGGTCCAAAGGCTCCCGGCCGCACAGGCTTCGGACCTGTCCGGCCAGCCACTCCATTTGGAAAATCGTCTGGATGCCGGTGGACTCGTCGATATACCGGCGGATATGCCCGGTCAGTTCTTCCCCTGCAAGGCTGCCGCCCTCCAGGCGCTGGAGCATGATCCGCTCCATAACCGATTCCCACCCGCAGCGCAGGGTGGAAATGGTGCCGTCAAAATCAAAAACAGCCGCCTTTGCCGGGCAGCCTGCCCGGCTCAGTTCCGGCAGGAACAGGCTTTGCTGCAAATCCATGGGGCGCATCTCCTTTCTGTTATCCGGCGGCATTTGGCAAAACCGGAGAAAATTCCCCGCTGAAAATTTTGTCTATGACAATCCCCGCGCTTCCGTACAGGGGGGAATCCAGGCCGAAATCCGATTTTACCACCAGGTTCTGCCGGTATTTGCCAATAAGGGAGTTTTGGTTCATCATATGGGCCAGGGTGTGTTCGAAAAAGCTGCTGGTGGTGCGGGGCGACCCGGCTAAAATCACCAGGCTTACGTTCAGCTGGGCAATCAGGTTGGACACCGCCGCGGCCAGGTACCGGCAGTATTCCGTGAGGATGGACATTGCCAGCACATCCCCGGCGTCAATGAGGGTCAACACGTCCAGGATGGTGGGGGCTTCCATCCGGAGCAGAGGATGGTCCGGCAGGTATTCCCGGAAATGGCGGTACCCGTTGACAATGATGGGAATATCCGCGTAAAGCTCCAGGCAGCCGTTGTTTCCGCAGGCGCATTTGGGGCCTAAAAAGTTGATGGACATGTGCCCCAGTTCGCCGTTTTGACCGAATTCCCCGTTGTAGAGCTTGTTTTCCAGGTAAAACCCGGCGCCGATTCCGTTAAAGGTGGAGATATACACAAAATTTTCCTGGCCCCGGCCCTTCCCCCACAGTTTTTCCGCCACGGCTCCTGCCGTGGCGTCGTTGCACAGCCACACCGGCAGGCCGGAAAGCTCTTCCAAAAAAGAGACAATGGGGAATTCAGCAGGCTCCGTAAAGAAATTGTGGGGGCTTAAGAGGGTCCCGTCTACAATGTTCAGAGGCCCCACGCAGGAAACGCCCACCGCCAAAATCTGCTGCCGGGCCTGGCCGCAGGTCTGCCGGTACAGCTCCGCCAGCTTTTCCCGGAAAAGCCTTGGCTCGATTAAGCCGGTATAGCGGCAGCAGTTGTCTGTCAGGATTTCCCCTTTCAGGTTTGCCAGGGCGGCGTGGAGGTTTCCCCTTTGAATCAGCACGCCGCAGACCAGCGGCGCGTTTTCCGCCAAATCCAGCCCGATGGACTTCCGCCCCATGCCCCCTTCCGGGGAGATAGCCTCGGATTCCGTGAGGATCCCTTCTTCAATCAATTCCGAAACCAGGTTTGTCAGCGTGGTTTTGGTGAGCCCCAGTCTCCGGGCAATCTCCGCCCTGGATACAATATTCTGGTTCAGCACCGCCTGGAGAACCAGCGCGCGGTTTTTTTTCTTAATGGTCTGCTGCCGGGAACCGGCCTGGCGGATCATAACAACGCCCCCTTTTTTGTGCTGCTATTATTTTACCACATCATGGCGGCAGTTGCCAGCGGGTTCCGGGAAATCTTCCAGGATATTTGTCTCCGAAACCGCGCCGTCCCGGTCAATCCGCAGGGTTTTGATTTGGTGGGGGCGGAAATCCGCTTCGGTTTCCGCCGAAAGGAAGGGCAGGGAAAGGGTGGCCCGGACTGCTTTTCCGTCTGTTTCGTAAGCCCGCAGAATAAAGCCGTTTCCGTCCTCCGCCTGTTTGACAACTTCAATCTGGACGTTTTCCGCGGAGGAATGGGCCAGGCTGTGGGATAAGGGCAGTTCGCCGCTGTGGTAGGTTTCGTAAACCGGCACGGGAGGCTGGCGGTGTTCTGCGGCCCGGCGTGTGGGAAGGTGGGGGCGGAGCCGCCCGCTGCGGGGAAGAAGGGTGTAGCTGGTTTCGCAGACGCCAATGTCCATGGGTTCGGTGAAAGCGTCCTTAATGCCGTAATGATCGGCAAAACCGGCGCTGCGCACCACGATAAAGCGGGCGGTGTTCCCGTCGGCGGAGCAGCTTCCTAAAAATTCCGAAGCAATGGACAGGCCGTATTCCTCATTGCCCACGTCCATCCAGCCCAAGGCCGGTTCCTCTTTGCCGTCGGCGGGCTTTTGAATGCTGCCGTAGGGGATTTCGTAAGCAGCGGCAGGCTCGGAAACATTCACCGGGAAGGCCAGCTTCAGGATGCGGAAAGGCTCCTGCCAGTTGACCCGCAGGGAAACCTCAATGCCGGGGCGGTCCCGGTAAAGGGTGAAGTCCTGGATCAAAACAGAGCTTTGGTAATGGGAAACGGCCCGCAGAACCGCCCGCACCGGCCCCCGTTCCAGCAGGGAAAGGGAGGCGCTGCCAAAATACCCCGCCGTGCTGTTCAGGTAAACCGCGCCGTGTGCCCAGGTGTCGTTTTGAAAATCCTCAATGACCTCCGCCGCAGCGCCCTTGCCGGAAAAGACCTCCCGGCCCGCTTCTTTGTCCCACAGGCTGGCAATTGCGCCGGAAACAGGGTCCAGCTCCAGCCGGTACCAGTCGTTTTCCAAATAATGGCTGGAATACTTTAAAGAACGGCCGCTGTTTTTGGGGGCAATAGCTTGATGGCGGTACAGGTAAACGGTGCGGTAGCCCATAGGCGGCAGCTCCGCCTGGACAATGGCTTTATAGTCGTCCCGGCCGTTGTTGCAGGTCTGGTCGGCCCGGACGTTCTGCCAGGGAAGGGGCTGGTCGTTTTCATCCGCCGCGCCGGTAATCTCCCAGGACAGGGGCACAGCCGCCGTCACCGGCCAGGGGTTTAGGTTAAAGAGAACCACCGGGGAGCCGCCGTTTTCATATTCCCAGGAATTCCAGTCAAAATCCCGGCTGACGGCAAAGGTCCCGCCCCGTTTGGTGTCAATGTGCCAGGACAGCCGCTGAAGGGCGGCGTTTAACAGCACCGAGCCGATGCGCAGGGCTTCCCCATGGGCTTCCCGGGCGTCCTCATACACCTTCTTTAAGCTGCACCCGCCTAAAATATCGTGGAACTGGTTGAACATCACATCCTGCCAGGCCCGGCGCAGGTCCTCCTGCCGGTAGGGAAGCCCCTGCAGGACGTTTGCGGCCGTCATCATCCGTTCCGCCGCTAAAAGCCTGCTTTCGCTGCGGCAGTTGTCCCGCTTGATCTGCCGGAAGGCGGAATAGCAGCCGATGGCGTGGTGCTGCAAATCCCCCCGGACAACGGGGACAGGTTCTTCGCCGGCCCGGACCTTCGCAAAAAAGTCCGCCGGGCTGCCGTAACAGACGCTGGGGTTTTCCTTCATCCAGTCCTCCAGCCGGTGCAGCAGCGCCGATGTAGGCCCGCCGCCGTGGTTGCCGACCCCGTAGAAAAACATTTTGGAAGCGCGTTCGGATTGGAGTTTCTTCTGGAAAAATTCCCGTTTCCGATCCAGGTTGGAGTGGTCCACCGCCGTGCCGTAGCCCATGGGAATGCGGTAGGTGAGCACTCGGGCGCCGTCAATGCCCTCCCACAGGAAGGTGTCGGAGGAAAGGGCTTTTTCATGCTGTTCCGGCCGCATCATCACATAAGAATCCATCCCGCACTGGGTGAGGAGCTGGGGCAGAGCGCCGTTATGGCCGAAGCTGTCCACATTGTACCCGAAGAGTGCCCGCTTCCCGAACCGGGACAGGAAATACTGCTGGCCGTAAAGGCCGTGGCGGGCAAAGGATTCCCCGCAGGGGAGGTTGCAGTCCGGCTGGAGCCACCAGCCCCCCGCCAGGACCCACCGGCCTTCCGCCACCCGCCGGCGGATCTCCTCAAACATAGCCGGTTCGTTTTCCTCCACCCATTGATAGTAGCTTGCGCCTGCCGCTGTAAAAATGTAGCCGTCAAATTCCTTCATCCGGTCCAGGGCGGAGCGGAAGGTGGCCTTGATTTCCGCAAACCCTTCCTGCCACCGCCACAGCCAGGCCGGGTCCAGGTGGGCGTTGCCGATCATAAAAATTTTGGGTTCCATGGTAAGCCTCCTTTTTCCGGTCAGCGAAGCCGGAAGGTCTTGATTTCAAAGGGATGCATTTCAAAGCTTATGGCATTGCCGTCCATTTCCGCCGGGCGTTCGTTTTCCTCCACCAGATTGCATTCCCAAGCCTCCGCCAAGGGCAGGGCGGATTCCAGGGAAACCCGGGTTTTGGCGCCGATGGATTCATACAGCCGGAGGATGATGCCGCCGCCGTCTTCCGCAGCCTTTACTGTGTCCAGAATGACGTTTTCTTTGCTGACCTGGAAGTAGGATTTCTCCGGAGGCAGGGAGCCTGCCGCCGCGTCCGGGCAGAACTGGGCTTCCAGGGGGACGTTTAAGGAGTACCCGGCCTGGACCGTTCCGGCCGCCGCCCAGCCGCCTTTGTGGGGGCGGATGGCGTAGCAGAAGGTGTGGTACCCCTGGTCGGCGGTCAAATCAGGGTCAATGGGGGAGCGCAGCAGGGTCAGGCGCATCCGGTTTTCCTTGATGTCATAGCCGTATTTGCAGTCGTTTAGCAGGCTAACGCCGTAATTGCCCTCCGACAGGTCGGCCCATTTGTGGCCGCAAACCTCGAATTTGGTCCGGTCGTAGGAGGTGTTTTCGTGGGTGGGCCGCTCAATTGCGCCGAACTGGATTTCATAGGCGGCCTTAGAGGACAGGATATCCGGCAGGAATTCCGCCTTCAGCATTTTTTCCCGTTCGTGCCAGTCCACGGCTGTGCGGAACTCAATCCGGTCTAAATCCGCGTACAGGACAATGTCCTGGGTAATGGTGGAATTGTGGAACTTCCGGACAACCCGCAGCGCACCCTTTAAAGGGCTTGCTTCCAGGATTTCCACAGAGACGGCCTCCTCCAGGGACCATTCCTTGTTCTGGTATTCGATGTCAATGTTCCAGGCAGTTTCCCCGCCGGGCTTATCCTCGAAGATTTTCAGAACGTTGGAGGGTCCGGCCAGGACTTCCCGTTCGCTTAGCTTGTCGTAAACGCTGGTGAGGATGCCGTTTTCATCCAGCGCCACCCGGTAAAACTCGTTTTCCATGGAGGTTTTGGAAACGCTGACCCGGGCGTCCTCTTTCGCCTGGCCGGGAACCAGGACAAAGGAGGCGTATCCCATAGGCGGGACGTTTTCCGCCAAAAATTCCAGATACTGTGCGCCGTCCTCCGTATATTGGCGGCTGGGGACTTCCTGCCCCTTGTCATTGCGGACGGAAAGGCTCCCCATGCTCTCCGGCAGAGGGACGGTTACAGGCTCGCTGCGCTGCCAGGAAAGGTAGTTGAACACCACTACGGTGTTGGCGGGGTGGGCGATATTGCCGCAAAGGGCCTGCTGGGCGGCGGAAACGAGCTGGATCCCGTTCCCCAGGATTTCGCTGTAATTTTTCTGGGCGTCCTCATAAACAGAATGAATGGAGGAACCGGGGATGATGTCGTGGAACTGATGGGTCAGAAGCATTTTATAGCCTTTCAGCAGGTCGGCGTAGGGGTATTCCGCGCCGGTTTCCTTCAGAGAAAAGACGCTGGCCATTTCCGCCCGGCGGTACAAAAGCTCGGATTTCCGGTTGTTTTTCTTGGTGCGTGCCTGGGATGTGTAGGTCCCCCGGTGGAATTCGTAGTACATTTCGTCGTTCCAGACCGGCAGCTTCTCCTGAACCTTTTCGGCGTCCTTAAAGAAGGACTCCGAGGTGGAAAGCTCCATCCGGGGCAGGCCGGGGTAATGTTCCAAGCGTTTTGCGGTTTCCAGCATCTGGTAGGTGGGGCCGCCTCCGCCGTCGCCGTAGCCGAAGGTCATGAGGGCCTCGTCTAAAATGGGCTTCTGGTCATACCGCTGGTAAAGAGTGCGCAAGGTTTCGGGGGAAACCCTGCCGTTGTAGTTTAACCGCTGCAAATAAGCGGGGATCCGGGTGCCGTCGATGCCCTGCCACTGGAACAGGGAGTGGGGGAACCGGTTGTCGTCGTTGTTAATGAGCTTGGAGGTGAAGAAATACTTCATCCCGGAACGCTTGATGATCTGGGGCAAGGCCCAGGTGTAGCCGAATACGTCCGGCATCCAGAAAACGTCAGAGCATTTGCCGAATTCCTCTAGGAAATACTGGCGGCCGTAAAGAATCTGCCGCACCAGGGATTCCCCGGAGGGGATGTTGGCGTCCATTTCCACCCAGGTGTTGCCCACCAGCTCAAACTGGCCGGATTTGACCTTTTCCTTGACCCGTTCGTAAAGCTCCGGATAATTTTCCTTGACAAATTCAAAAAGCTGGGGTTGGCTGAAGGCGAAGGTAAACTCCGGGTACTGGTCCATTAAAGCACAGACGTTGGACAGGGTTTTGGCGGATTTGCGGATGGATTCCCGGATGGGCCACAGCCAGGCGGTGTCAATGTGGGCCTGGCCCACAAACTTGATGATGCCGTGGGTGGAAGAAGAGATGTCCTTCATGGCCGCCCGGAAGGTTTCGGCGGCTTTTGGGATGCTGGCCAGCATGGTTTCCCGGTCAAAGTCGAAATCCACGCAGGTAATGGAGGACAGCGCCGCTTCCCGCAGCTTATGGGCGTAAAAGTCCTCCTTGCTCACCGATTCAAAGAAGCGCACCACCTCTTCCGGCAGCTGGGTGCCGGATTTTAACACCTTTTCCAGGGGATTTTCCAGGGTATGGATGCCGTCCAGGGCGGTTTTGATGTCAAAATAATAGGATTCCACGGCCCGGTTGATGGTAACCAGGGCGGCTGTCCGAATGGTATAGCGGATGCTCACCCCGCCTTTCCGGCGGAACCGGTTGAATTCCATGTAGTTTAAATGGGCCTCAATCTCCACCTGGTAGGTTTCCCCGGCTTTGGCGGATTCCGAAAGCACGACCCGGGTCCGGGTGGCGTCCCGAGGCTCCAGGTAGGAGGTGATGGCGGATATGATCTTTCCGTTGACCCGGACGATGCCCTCGCCGCCAAACTCCAGATTCAGGGCCAGGGGCTTCCCTGCAAAGGATTCCGGCACTGTCACCGAGGCGGTAAACCACCGGGTAAAGTCGTCCCGGCATTCCCAGGTGTCCCCCACATGGAAAACGCCGTCCTCTGTTTCGCCCGTATAGCCGTCTTTCCCTAAAAACATGGCACTGCGGCTCTGCCAGTCCGGCATGAGCAGGACGTCCTCCAAAACCGCGTCGGAAATGGCTTCCAGCTTCCGCCGGAAAATGCTGTCTTTGCTGAATTTCATGTCGATTCCTCCCTGCAAGGCAATTAGTTGGCGCAGAAATCCTCATACTGGGCAAAAGCTTCCCGCAGCTCGTCCGGGGAAGCGGTCCCCGTCATGCCGGTTTTCCGGATGGTGACGGCGGGGACAAGGTTTGCAAAAGAAAGGGCCGTTTCCGGCGGCAGCCCTAAACCGTATACCGCCGCAAAACCCGCTAAGAAGGCGTCGCCCGCCCCAACAAAATCAATGGGGGGCGGCGCCGGGTAGGCCGGGACAAGGAAGGTTTCCCCTCCTTCCGCCCAGATAGCCCCCCGGTCCCCCAGAGTAATGAGGGCGGGGCGGCCGCAACGCTTTTCCAAAGCCAGGGCGGCCGCCTTCATGGCGGCGGTGTCCCCGGCGGCAGGGTCAAGGCCCAGAAAACGGCAGGCCTCAATTTCATTGGGCTTGACGACGGCGTTTTGGAACGCCCCAATCCGGTCCCGGCTGTCCGCGATAACGGGCATGGCGCTGCCCAGCTCCGCCAGCCGTTCCAGGATTTTGGGGGTGATGCAGCCGTTTTGCAGCTGGTCGCAGACGATCAGGATATCCGCCCCCTGGCAGGCTTTTTCCAGGGAGGTTAAGAGCCGCTGCTCTATTTCCCCGGAAAGAGGGGAGCGGTTGTTGAAATCCAGCCGGGGGTCCTCATATTTGACGTCGGAGATTCCCCGGCGGATGGGCTTGCAGTAGGCGGGCGTCACCCGTTCCGGGGAGGAAACCAGGTAATCCGCCGGGATGCGGATTTGCTCAAACAGGGAACGGAACAGGGCCCCCCGCCAGTCCTCCCCGGTGCAGCCCACAAACCGGATGTCCGAAACCCCCAGGGCCGCCAGGTTTGCCGCCACGTTGGCCCCGGCCCCCAGGGAAAAGCGTTCCTCTACAATGGGCAGAGGGTAGTGGGGCGCCTCCCGGGACAGCTCGCTTAACCGCATATCCGCTTCCCAGTAAATGTCCACGCAGCCGTCCCCCATAAGGGCAATTTTCCGGGAGGGGAGGCTTTCTAAAATTTGTTCCAGGCCGTCTTTTGTCATAAAAGCCCTCCTTTACTCAGCTTCCGGCTGTGCGTCGGTCAGCATATGGTACAGGGTGGGCACGGTCCGCATGTGGTTGCCGTAGATGTAATAGCCGTTCCCTCCCAGGCTGACGGGACGGTTCATGATATTCTTCCGGGGCCGGTAGTAGTAGTGGAAATGGTCCTTGCTGACGTCGGATTTGTAATCCCCCAGGGGGATGATGTCAAAATTCCCGGTGGTGATGCGCCGGGTCATGTAGCCGTGATTGCGGACAATGGACAAAGCCTTCAAAAATACCTCCGGCCCGGTGACGGAGGAGCCGATGTTTAGGAAAACGCCGCCTTCCAGGTCTTTTAAGGAATTGACGAAAATCTTGAAATCCCGGCCGCTGGTCCCGCCGATTGCCGCAAAATCCACGGAAGGGTGTTCGTGGATAATGTCCGTTCCCATGGTCACATGGTAGGTGGCGGGGACGCCGTTTGCGTAGGCGGTGTAAAAGACGCAGTCCTCCCGGTAAGGGAACCGTTCGGGGTGTTCCTCCACATAATGGGCCAGGGCTTCCCCGTAGCCGCAGCCCTTTTCAAATCCCTGCTGAATGGCCTCGTTCATCCAGCCGCCGGTCTGCTCCCACATGCCGAAGGAGCCGTCCTCAATGGCGGTGGGCACATGCTCGGAGGTGCCGCCTAAGTAGGCCAGCTCAAAATCGTGGATGCTTCCGGCCCCGTTGGAAGCAATGTGGGTGATGAGCCCCCGCTTAATCAGGTCGATTAAATAGCGGGACAGGCCGCATTTGATAACGTGGGCGCCGTAAAAAACAATCACCGGCCGGCCGTTTTTCCGTGCCTCCAGGATTTTTTCGCTGACGGCGCGGAGTTCCTCAGAGGGGTAAAGCTCCACCGGGTCGGACAGGTTGCAGAGATTGTCGATCCGCACCAGGTTGCGCCGCTCCCATACGTCGTACGTTTTAGTATCCGAAAAGTCAAATTCCTTGGGATGAAACAGAGCCATTTTCCTACCTCCCACAGATATAATAAAAATTATTTACTATATTATTTCACAAAATACAAAATTCGTCAATAGAAAAATGAAATTAATTTTGTTTTTGAGAAAAAGCGCTTAATTTCATAAAGTCTGCCAATAAAATGGGCTTAAGCTTTGTCTTAAAATACAATTCGATAAAGAATCTTTACTTTTAAGAGCGGCATTCAAAATAAAAAGAAAGAAAAAGGCTATCTATTTCTGCGAAAATATGCTAAAATAAAGGCGGATCAATACTGTCAGGAGGGATACTGTATGAGATTTTGCGTGCCGGTCCCCTGCTTTTTCGGGGGAATGGACTTTTGCGCCGCCATTAAAAAGGTCAGGGAGCTGGGTTTTGACGCTGCGGAAACCTACGACTGGAAAAGCCTGGACCTGGAACGGGTGCGGCAGACCTGCGCCGAAACCGGCGTGGAGCTTTTAAGCATGTGCACCACGGAATTTAACATGACCGCCCCGGAAAAACGGAAGGATTGGCTGGCGGGGCTGAAGGAAAGCTGCGGGGCCGCCCAAAAGGCCGGGGTGAAGCGGCTCATTACCCAGGTAGGGCAGGACACCGGGGAAGAGCGGGCGTATCAGCATGAAAGCATCGTTTCCGCTTTGCGGGAAGCCCGGCCCATATTGGAGGAAAGCGGCGTCACCATCATGATCGAGCCGTTAAACACCTATGTAAACCATCCCGGCTATTACCTTTGGTCCTCCCGGGAGGCCTTTGACATCATCCGGGAAGTGGGGCACCCTCTGGTCAAGGTGGTTTACGACATTTACCACCAGCAGGTTATGGAGGGGAATATTATCCCCAGCATCACGGGGAACCTGGACTGCATCGCCCACCTCCATGCCGCCGGGCATCCGGGCCGGCACGAGCTGCAATACGGGGAAAACGACTACCGGGTGATATTTGACGCTGTGGACAAGGCCGGGTATACGGGGGCCTGCGGCCTGGAATATACGCCCACTATGGACAGCGAAGAAAGCCTGCGGGAATTCCGGCGGATTTACCTGGGGGCGGGAACCCCTTGACGGATGTCTCGGGCAATTTGTAGGAGACGGGTTTCCCGTCCCGCCGATTTTTCCGAAACATTTCGTGCGATATGCGAGCCGGGTGACCCGGCCCCTACAAATGGGTTCCCAATTCCGGGGAGATGTAAGGGGCGGCGTCCTCGACGTCCCGTCGTTTTTGTACAATCAAACAAAAACAGAAACGCCCTCCATCTTCCGATGAAGGGCGTTCGTTTCCGGCTGCGCTGGGCTTCCGGGGCTTCCGCCCCCGGGAAAAAGGGCCAAAGCCCCTCCGCGCCAGCCCGGAAACAGCAAGGGACGGCACAAGGATTCCTCCATATGCCGCCCCATGGGTTTTTGCTTTGGGTTTCGCCGCTTGCACAAAACTTCCCTCTTGCCAAACAGAAAAAACTGTTGTACAATAAAGAAGCGGTGCAGCATTGCTGTTGCATATGGTGGTCAGTTCACCTTATGTAGCTCCGGAGGATCTTTCTCATCCTTCGGGGCACCGTTTTTGCCATTTCCGTTTTGTAAGCGCAAAAAGGTGGAAATCAATTTGGAGCATTGTTCCGCAAAAGACGGGAAACTTTCACGAAACGTACGCGCTTACAAGGCTATTATAACGCATCCGGCAGAATTTTGCAAGAGTTTTTGCGAATTTCCGCCGGTTTTTATTTTATGCGGACGGGGAGACCCATGACGAATGTTCCGGGGAATTTGTAGGGGACGGGTTTCCCGTCCCGCCGATTTTTCCGGAACATTTCGTGCGATATGCGGGCCGGGTGACCCGGCCCCTACAACCCCGAATTTACAGGCCGGAAGCAGTCAGCTCTTGTCACCGGGCTTGAAAATCAGGGCGGCGATTAACCCGAACAGCACCGCCGCCGTGATCCCCGCCGCCGATGCGGTAAGGCCGCCGGTAAAAATGCCCAAAACCCCGTCTTTTGCCACAGCTTCCTTGACGCCTTTGGCAAGCAGCGCCCCGAATCCGGTTAAAGGCACGCTGGCCCCGGCACCGGCAAAGTCGATAAGGGGCTGGTAAATCCCAAGGCCCCCTAAAATCACCCCAGCCACCACATAGGACACCAAAATCCGGGCCGGCGTCAGCTTGGTGTAGTCGATGAGGGCCTGGCCTACGGCGCAGAATGCGCCTCCCACCAGGAACGCCTTGGCAAATTCCCAAAACAGGTCCATTTAATTTCCTCCTTCCGCCGCGCTGATGTGCACCAGGTGTGCAATCCCCGGGATGCTCTCCCCCTGCTGCAAAAGGGTTGGGGACATGAGGGCGCCGGTGGCCACGAACAGCACGTTTTTCCATTCCCCGGACTGGATGCGGGGCAGGATGTGGGCGCACAGCACCGAAGCCGAACACCCGCACCCGGAACCGCCTGCGTGAACGTCCTGGGTGTTCCGGTCAAAGAGCATCAGGCCGCAGTCGCCATGCTGGGCGGAGATGGAGATCTTTTCCCGTTCCAGGAGTTCCAGCAGTAAATCCCGGCCAACCATCCCCAAATCCCCGGTGAAAATCCGATCGTACTGCTCCGGATGGGTTTTGGTTTCCCGGAAAAACGCCGCGATGGTCCCCGCCGCAGCCGGAGCCATGGCCGCCCCCATGTTGGCGGCGTCGGTGATGCCAAGGTCCGCAATCTGCCCGATGGTCACATGGCGGATTTGCGGCCCCGGGCCGGTTTTCCCCACAATGACCGCCCCGGAGGCTGTGGCCGTCCATTGGGCGGTGGGGGTGCGCTGGCCGCCGTATTCCAGGGGGAACCGGAACTGCCGCTCCGCCGAGCAGAAATGGGAGGAGGTGACTGCCGCCGCCCGGTCCGCCAGCCCCCCTTCCAAAAAGAGGGAGGCCATGGCCAGGCTTTCCGCCATGGTGGAGCAGGCCCCGTAAAGCCCTAAAAAGGGGATCCCCAAATCCCGCAGGCCGTAGGTGGAACTGACGCACTGGTTTAAAAGGTCCCCGGCAAAGACCATGTCCACCTCCTGGGGGCTGACCTTGGCTTTGGCCATGGCCCGTTCCAGGGCCGTTTTCTGCATCCGGCTTTCGGCTTTTTCCCAGGTGGTTTCCCCGAAGGTGGTATCCTCGTTTGTCAGGTCAAATTCATTTCCCAAGGGGCCTTCCCGCTCCATTTTCCCGCCGATGGCCGCGTACCCCTCAATGGAGGGGCGGTTTTCCAGCCGGAGCGTGCCCCGGCCCAATCTGATTGCCACTGAAATTCCTCCCAACCGGAAATGTTTTCCCTGTTATTTTGCCGCCGTTTTTTGGAATTATGTAGGAAAATTCTGGAAAAACATCCAAATCCTCTTGACATGGAGCAGGCTCCATGTGGTATGATAAGAGTAAAGCAACAACGAGGAAGGGATTTTCCATGAAACAGGTAACATTGGGCCGGACCGGCATCACCGTCAACCGCAACGGTTTCGGCGCCCTGCCCGTGCAGCGGGTTTCCAAGGAGGAAGGCGCCCGGCTTCTGCGGAAGGCTTATGAAAACGGCATCAATTTTTTTGATACGGCCAGAGCCTATACCGACAGCGAGGAAAAAATCGGCATGGGGCTTGCGGACGTCCGGGACCGGATTATACTGGCAACCAAAACCGGCCAGACCACCCCGGAAGGGTTCTGGAAGGATTTGGAAACCAGCCTTGCCCTTTTAAAAACCGACCATGTGGACATTTACCAGTTCCATAACCCCTCTTTCTGCCCCAAACCAGGGGACGGCTTCGGCCTTTACGAGGCCATGCTGGAGGCCAAGAAGCAGGGAAAGATCCGCTTTATCGGCATTACCAACCACCGCCTGGCCGTCGCCGGGGAAGCGGTGGAATCGGGGCTTTACGACACCTTGCAGTTCCCCTTCAGCTACTTGGCCAGCGAAAAAGAGGAGGAGCTGGTGCGCCTGTGCGCCCAAAAGAACGTGGGATTTATCTGCATGAAGGCCCTGTCCGGCGGGCTGATTACCCGGTCGGACGCGGCTTACGCTTATCTTGCCCAGTTTGAGAATACTTTGCCCATTTGGGGCATCCAGCGGGAATCGGAGCTGGATGAATTCCTGTCCTATCAGGACAACCCGCCTGCCCTCACCCCGGAGATGACGGCCCTGATTGAAAAGGACCGCCGGGAGCTTGCCGGGGAATTCTGCCGGGGCTGCGGGTACTGCATGCCCTGCCCCCAGGGGATTGAGATCAACACCTGCGCCCGCATGTCTCTGCTGCTGCGCCGTTCCCCCGCCGCCGGATGGCTGACGGAGAAAAGCCAGGCCATGATGAAAAAGGTGGAGAACTGCGTCCAGTGCGGCCAGTGCAAGGCAAAGTGCCCCTATGGGCTGGATACCCCCGCCCTTTTGCGCCGCAATTACGAGGATTATCAGACTTTTCTAAAATAAATATGGGAGCCGGACTGCCTAAAACAGGACGGCTCCCTTAAATTTTACATAAATTTGATACAGAATGGTTTTACTGTTCCGGAAAGCCCCGTATAATAAAAATAAAACGGCTTTCTGCCGCATCGCATCGGATGCGCCTTGAATCAGAAAGGAGTTTTCAGTATGCTTCCCTGCAAGAATACCTGCCCCCACTACACCGAAGGCTGCCACAAAACCTGCGCGGATTGGAAACGGTATCAGGAGGCCATGCGCGCTGACCGCCAGAAACGGGCGGCGTATTTAAAGCTGCAGGAGGAAAACTGCCGGATTATGGCCCGCCAGTACCGGGAAATGACCACTGGGCGGCGGTACTACTAATCAAGCAAGCTGTTTTTTACAGCCGTCATGAATGGATTCCTGACAAGCGGACGTTCCGTCGGCCGCGTCAGCTTATCTGCGGCGGTCCGCCCCGCTGCACCACGCAGAAGGGATTGCCGTCCGGGTCCTGCAAGACTACATAATCCGCGTTTGGCGGGTAGCGCCATTCTTTCCGGGCGGCCCCTAAGGCAAGCAGCCGTTCCACTTCCGCCGCCTGGTCATGGGTGAACAAATCCAAATGGTGCCGCCTGGGTTTCGGGGAGGAAACAAGGCTTAATGAAAGCTGGATCCCCGGGCCGTTTTCCGGCACCAGTACCGCCCAGTCCTCAGAAGCGGGGTATTTTAGGCGGTAATGCAAAGCCTGGCTCCAAAATTCCACCGCCCGGGCAATATCCGTCACGCCCCAGACAATTGCGCCGATTTCCAACATGGATTTTTCCTCCTTTGATAAAAATATTTGGCAAAGTAAGGCCCGCCTTTACCGGGACTTATTTTTTTGCGCAATCAGCCGTTCAAATTCCCGCTCCAAGGCCTCTTTGTCCGGACAATTGGGGGCGGACAGACGGGACACCACCTCCGCCAGCCGCAGCTCCAAAAGGGCTTTGTCCATCTGTTTTTGAGGCTTCGGCTCCGCCTGCTTTTTCTCCCAGTCGGACAGGTTCCCGTCAAAGGGGAGGAGCTTTTTGTTTTCAATCCGCAGGAGCCGGGTGGCGCAGGCGTCTGAAAAGGCCCGGTCGTGGGATACAAACAGCACCGTCCCTTCATATTCCCGCACCATTTCCTGCAAGGCTTCAATGGCGGGCATATCCAGGAAATTGGTGGGTTCGTCCAGCAAAAGGAGGTTTGCCGGGGAACCGAACAGTTTGGCAAAGGCCAGCTTCACCCGTTCGCCGCCGCTTAATACCCCCGCCTTTTTGAACACATCCTCCCGGCGGATCAAAAGCCGCGCCAGAATCCCCCGCATGGTCTTTTCGTCCTGCACCGCCGTGTCCATGACGTTTTCCAGGACGGTTTTTTCTAAGTTTAGGGAATCTAACCCCTGCTTGAAATACCCGATTTTCGCCTTGGGTACAATGCGGATTCCCGGCCCGTTGGAGGCGATCAGCTCCATTAACGTGGTTTTTCCCGCCCCATTTGGCCCCACCAAGGCCGTTTTGCTGCCCTTTGGCAGGGAGAAGGCGGCGTTTTCAAAAATCAAGTTATCCCCATAGCGGAAAGTCAGATGGTTCCCGGTGACGATTTCCCGGTTTTCCGGCGGGTCGGTGAGGGAGAAGTCGATTTTTACTAAAGGCGTTTCCCGGGGTTTTTCCTTGACTTCCAGCTGTTCTAAGCGGGATAAAATGGATTTCCGGGCGTTGTCAAATTTTTCCGCCTTTTCCACCGCCTCCCGTTTATGAAGCCGGGCTTCGGAATTGCCCATGCGGCTGGGGGCCTTGCGGACGGAACGGCTGGCCTGGCTCCGTTCTCTGGCCGCCGCTTCCAGCCGGGCCTTCTCGGAGCGGTACTGCTGGTACTCGAATTCCCGCCGCTTAAACTCCTGCTCCCGCTGTTCCCGGTAGGCGGTGAAATTGCCAGTGTAAAAATGCAGGGCCCCGTCCTTTACCTCAATGATCCGGGTGCACAGCCGGTCCAGCACCGCCCGGTCGTGGCTGATGAGAAGCAGGGTAGGGCGCTGCTCCAGCATCCGGCAGCAAAGCTCCACTCCTTCCGCGTCCAGGTTGGCCGTCGGCTCGTCGGCAAAAGTGAGAAGGGCGTTTTCCTCCATGGCCGCCAGCCCTAACCGGGTCATTTCCCCGCCGCTTAATTTTTCCCGGGATAGTTTCCCGGAAATGCCCAGTTCCTTGGATTTCCGGGGGTCAATTTCCTCCGTCCGTTCCCGGAACTGCTTAAAATAGCTCACCGGCGCTTCCCGGATGACGCTGCCTTCGTCCGGCGTCAGCTCCCCGGACAGGATGTTTAACAGGGTGGTTTTCCCCGCGCCGTTGACCCCCACGATGCCGATGCGGTCCCCCTCATAAACGGTCAGCTTTTCAAATTCCAGGATTTTCCGGTCGGAAAAATACTGGACAATGTGGCTGGCCGAAAGCAGGATTTTAGACATAAAAATACCTCCCTTGCCTTGCAGAAGGCGCCGGAGGGCGGAAATGGGTGCAAAAAACCCCGGAAACACGCGCAAACGCATATTCCCAGGCCGTTCTCAAGGAAAGGCCGGTAATCCGCCGGTTCCAGCACAAACAAAGGGTAATAAAACCCCTTCCGCAATCAGAATTTGTTTGTGTGAACAATTCAGCGAATACGCATCCCGGCAGTACCTTTCCCTTTCTACTTGATTTCGTTTTCAGTATAGCACAGCCAAAGGTTTTTTGCAAGAGGAAATTTCATTTTTAATTATATTCGATATATTTCTAATATATGATTGACAAACATGAATCACTGTGATATGATGATTGTGAAATGAAATATTAGAGGTGAATCAAACATGTATCGGGAGATTCTCAAAAACGCCGATTATCGAAAATTGTTTTTCGCCAATGTCATAAACGACTTTGGCGACAGTGTAGACGCCATTGCCTTTACCTGGCTCACCTATCAATTCAGCCAGAGCGCCTCCTTAAGCGCCCTGACTCTGGCGGCGAACCGCCTTCCCACCGTAATTTTCCAGCCTTTATTCAGCCCCATCACCGACCGCCTGCCCAAAAAGCCGGTGATGGCGGTGTGCGACTTTATCCGGGCGGCGCTGGTGGGGATTTTCCTGCTGCTGTTCCTGACAGATTCCCTGCAAGCCTGGATGTTTTTGGCTTTTTCTTTTGTCATGAATACGGTGGAATCCTTCCGGATTCCCGCCGGCGTGGGGATGCTGCCCCAGCTGGTGGGGAAAGGGGGGTACAAAAAGGCCAGCAGCTTAATGCACTCCGCCTGCATGGTGGCGGATTTGGCGGGAACCGGTTTGGCCGGTATAATTGCGGCTTTTTCCATGGGGTCCGCTTTTGCCGTTGACCTTCTGACCTTTGTCCTGTCCGGATTGCTGATTCTGGCAATCCGATTCCCGGAAGCCGCCGCTCCCAAAGAAGAGCGGAAGGGTTATTTTGCGGAATTAAAGGGCGGTTTTCAATACCTGGGGAAAAACCATATCTTTCTGCTCCTGGTCATGGGCGCGGTGCTGAGCAACAGTATCAACAGCATTTTTGCTTCCTTACAGGCCCCTTATATTTCGGATATTTTCCGGGGCGGCAGCGAAACCCTCTCCCTCCTTGGGGTCTGCGAAACCGCCGGGCTGCTGCTGGCCTTTTATTTCTACCCCAAGATTTCGGAACGGCTCCCCTCCCGGAACCAGTTTTTGCTGTCCTTCGGGACTTCCTGCGCCAGCTATCTGCTGCTTTTGCTGATTCCCCTTTTGGGATGGTTCCGCTACTTGGCGGCGGGGCTCCTCATGTTCGGGTGGGGGCTTCTGGGCGGCGTTGCCGCCAGCCTGTTCAGCGTGAAACTAGTCCAGGTGGTGGAGCCGGATTACCTGGGCCGGGCGGCATCCTTGTTCAACGCAACAGGGTCTTGCGTTACGCCGCTGGTGTCTGCGGCCATCGCCGGGCTGGTGGCATTTTTGCCCATCCAGGCCATGCTGCTGATTGGGGCTGCGGCCGCCGCTGTAGTTTTGGCCATCCTGGCCCGGTTAAAGCTCTGTTACGCCTTGAATCAGGAGGAAAAACCTGCTATCATGGAAGGAGAACAAAGTTTAGGAGCGGATTGACATGAAACTGGAACCCTTCCACCTGTATCTGGAGGCCTTCGGGCTTCTTTGGCAGAAATGCACCCAGAATTCCATCTCGGAAGTGGAGGATGCGGTCGGCCACCGGGCCAGCGACCCCCAGCTTGCCCGGGAACTGATCGAACCATACCGGGAAATGCTGGAAGTCTGCGGGGATATTTCCCTGCCGGAATCGCCCCTGTTCCAGCGGATTTTCCGGCAGGATGGCCTGGATTCCCGGCTGTTCCAGCCCCTTTTCATGGCCTATTACAGCCCCACGGACTCCCGTCCGCCTTTGGAACAGATGCGGGCAGGGCTTCGGGAAAGGGGCGTCCGGCGGTTTCTGGCCGCTGCCCTGGATGACGAGGCGGACGACGCCCAGGCCGACAGCCTTTCGGAGGAGGAGCTGTTAAAGCGGATTCACCAGGAAGCCGTTACCCCGGAAGGCCGGGCCGCTATTTTGGAAATTGCCCTGTTCCCGGAAACCTACGTCGCCCAGCTGGCGGAGCTTTTGGAACAAATCGCCGGGAAAATTGAGCCGGTCATCCAAAAGCACCGGGACAAATTCCGGTATGCGGAGGAGTTTTTTGCAGCGCCCGGCCTGGACACCCGGATGCGGGACCGGGTCCACCTCCGGGTGCCGGAAGATACCATTGTATTCCCCAGCCTCAGCGCCTTCAACTTTGCGCTGATGTACCAGCTTCCAGGCAGCGAAAAGCCCTATTTTGTGCTGGGCATCCTTTTTTGCGGGGTGGATCTTTTTTCCCAGGCCCAGCTTTCCGGCCAGCAGATTGCGGGCCGGCTAAAGCTCTTAGGGGATTCCACCAAGCTGGAAATCCTGCGGATCCTGTCGGAAGGCCCCGCCTACCAGACGGAGCTGGCCAAGCGGCTGAAGCTCACCACCCCAACGGTATCCCACCACATGAGCCTTCTCACCCAGGGGAATTTTATCACCGACGAGGTCCGGGACAACCGCATTTACTACCACTTAAATCCTGAGGGTGTCGACGAGCTGTCGGAGAACCTCCGGCGGTATCTGGGGCTTTGTTAGGGCAGGAAAAATCTGTCATTTCTCCTTTAAAAATGATTTACAATTTTCATTTAGGTTTCACTTTGGTTTCAAATGCATATCACTTGACATGGGTATACTAAAGACAATGAAACAAGTGAAACACCTCTTGAAGAAATACTGAAGGAGAGATCAATATGGAAGGCAATACCAACAACATGAACAACATGAATTTAACCCCTGATTTCCAGAATCATCAGGAACCGGAAAAGAAGAAAAACCCGTATCTGACCAAGAAAATGGGCGCCGTCATCATGGCCTTGTGCATTGTGGCGGCGGGCGGCGGCGGATTTGCCGCCGGCGTGGCGGTAAACGGCATCGGCGCTGACGGCGTCTCTGTTTCTCAGACCCAGCAGCCCACCGGAACGGTAAACACTGCGGACAGCGGTTCTTCCTCCGCCAACGCTTCCACTATGGCCAGCAGCTCCTCCGGTGAAATGACTGTGGAACAGATTGCCGATAAGGTCAGCGATTCAGTGGTGGAAATCACCACCGAGGTCACAGAGTATGATTCCTTCCTGCGGCAGTATGTGTCAGAAGGGGCAGGCTCCGGCGTGATTTTGTCCTCTGATGGTTACATTATCACCAATAACCATGTGATTGAAGGAGCCAACAGTATTACCGTTACCCTCCGGGACGGCACTTCCTACCCGGCTACCCTGGTGGGCGCCGACGCACAGGGGGACATTGCAGTGATTAAAGTGGAAGCTACCGGCTTGCAGGCTGCTGAGCTGGGCAGCTCTGCGGATCTGAAGGTGGGCGAAACCGTGGTCGCCGTGGGCAACCCTCTGGGCCAGCTGGGCGGCACTGTTACGGACGGCATTGTCAGCGCTCTGGACCGGCAGATCACCCTGGATGGCCAGACTATGACCCTTTTGCAGACCAACGCGGCCATTAACCCCGGCAACTCCGGCGGCGGTCTCTTTAACAGCCAGGGCCAGCTTATCGGCGTTGTAGTGGCCAAATCTTCCGGCAGCGGTATTGAGGGCTTGGGCTTCGCCATCCCCGTTGACACGGCCAAAGCTATTGCCGATGACCTGATGCAGTACGGTTATGTCAAAGGCCGCATCAGCCTGGGGATGTCCGTGGTAGACGTTTCCAACGCCCAGATTGCCCGGATGTACGGTCTGTCCGGTACAGGCGTCTATATTACTCAGGTAACTGAGGGCACCAACGCCGCCCAGGTAGGTTTCCAGGCCGGGGATCGGATCGTGTCCTTTAACGGTGCGGAGATCACCAGTGTGGACGACCTGAGAACGGCTATTGACCAGTGCAGCGTCGGCGACACCGTGGAAATGATTATTGAAAGGAACGGCAGCCAGTATTCCGGCCAGCTGACCTTGGAGGAATCCAAACCGGATACCGCTCAGTCTTAAGTTTTTCTCCCTTCCAATCGAAATAGAAAACAAGCCGCCCGGCAGTTTCCTGCCGGGCGGCTTGCTGTTTTTAGCGGAATGTGCGCTTTTCAGGCTGGCGCCGCTCTTCCTTTTCCAATTCCTCCTCCAGTTTCCGGACGACTGTGCTCATCTTCACATTCATGGCAGTGCAGATGCGGTAAAAAGTCTCCAAGGTGGGTTTCCGTTCCCCCCGCTCAATGGCGCTTAAATGGCTCCGGCCGATGCCGGCCAGGCCGCTGAGCACTTCCTGAGACATGCCGCTTTGCTGGCGGAAATGCGCAATGACCTGCCCTACAACCACAGAATCCAGCATTGAAATATACATAGCAATCACCCCTATGTATATTCTATGGGAGAACCGCCTGTGCTATGAGCACATATGTTGACAAATGAATACTTATGTGTTAGAATGGGTTTATCATAATCAGGGAAAGGGATGGGTTTATGGATGGTCAAGGAACCGAAACCACAAAAATGAAATTTTGCAAGCATTGCGGCGCACAAATAGCGGAGGATGCCGTTATCTGCACAGTCTGCGGCAGACAGGTGGAAGAAATGAAAAGCGCCAATGCTCCGCAGCCTACAATTGTAATCAATAATGAAAACGCCAACACCAATACAAACCTAAATGCGGCTCCTCAAAAATCCCCTAAAAATAAGTGGGCTGCGCTGGCGCTTTGCTTTTTTCTGGGGATTTTTGGAGCGCATAAGTTTTACGAAGGAAAAATCGGCATGGGGATTTTATACCTGTTTACCGGCGGGCTATGCGGAATCGGCGCGCTGGTTGATTTTATTGCGCTGCTCTTTAAGCCGAACCCATACTATGTCTAAAGGAACAAGCGTTGAACCTGTGTCTGGGCCGCTGCTGTTGGCGGTATTTCTATCTTTTTCAAATATGTGATGAGAGGAAAGCGCCGGATATCAAAGACCCGGCGCTTTTCTGATGAGGGCTAAGATATCCGCGGAATTTTAAATAATCCTTAATTTCTCCAAATGCCGTTGATTTTCGACAGGGAATCCGATATAATGACAAGTAGAGAGTAAGGAGGTATTCCATGGAACAGAATCTCAATCAACCTCAGAAAAAGCCCCGCCGGGGAGCTTCGAAATTCCTGGCTGTTTTGAATATCCTGCTTCTCCTGGCTTTGGCGGCCGTTTTGGGTTATCATTTCCTGGCCCAGCGCCGGCAGTCCGTGGAAGCCATGGCCCAGCAGCAGGAGCTGGCCCAGACCAAGGCCCAGCTGGAAGAATTGGAGGAAACCACCATCCCAGTGGAAACCTTCAAAGGCTATGTCCAGCAGTACAGCCCCAGCACCGAGTTTATCCAGCAGTTCTTCCCGGACAAGCTGGTTTATAAGGATGAAACCGGCGTGGTTTACGCCGACATCGATGAATCCCTGCCTAAAAACGATTACGACTGGCAGTACCTTTCCCGGGACGGCAAGCGGTATTCCTATACCCCGCCTGAGGGTCAGGCCGCCCTTTTTGGCATTGACGTTTCGGCCCATCAGGGGGACATTGACTGGCAGGCGGTGAAAAACGACGGCATCGACTTTGCCATGATCCGCTTGGCTTACCGGGGATACGGCGCGTCCGGCAACCTGCTGGTGGACCAGAATTATGAGGCCAACATCGACGGCGCCCTAAACGCCGGGTTGGACGTAGGCGTTTACGTCTTTTCCCAGGCCATTACGGAGGAAGAGGCCGTTGAGGAAGCCAATCTGGCCATTGAAAACCTGGAGGGCCGGGACATCACCTTCCCCGTAGTGTTTGACATGGAGGAAATCGCCGGAGACCAGGCCCGCACCTACGGCATGACGCCGGAACAGGTGACGGACATCGCCATTGCCTTCTGCGAAACCATTGAGGCCGCCGGATACCGGCCCATGATTTACGGCAATCTGAAATGGCTGGCGGCCAATATGGATTTAAGCCGCCTGACGGAATACGACACCTGGCTGGCCCAGTATTACCGCACCCCCGCATTTCCGTACGCCTTCCAAATGTGGCAGTACACCAATACCGGCAGCGTGGCCGGCATCAACGGCGATGTGGACTTAAACCTCTGCTTTACCCGTTATCCCGCCCAGTAACAGTAAAAGCCCCGGTTCCCCAAAGGAGCCGGGCTGTTTTTTATTCCGCGTTCTTTAAAATATCGGCCCCAATGGCCAAAAGCAACCGCTTCTGCCGGTCGTCCATCCGGCGACACAGGGCGGCGATCTCCTCGGTCAGGTAGTCCGGCCGGGCGGAATCCACCCCCGTTACCAATTCCCCGATGCCGCAGCCCAGCCATCCGGCCACTGCCGCCAGGGTATCCAGGTTGATTTTTGTCACGCCTCGTTCCAGTTGGCTCACATATCCCACCGAAACCCCCAATGCCTCGGCTAAGTTGTCCTGTGTCCTGCCCAGTTGCCGCCGCTTCTGTTTCATGCGCTGGCCAAGAAGCCGGTAATCCACACCCATTGCTATCACCCTCTATTATTTTAGAAGGTATTACTGCGGATATACAGATACTAATTGCTTTAATTAAAGTTATAACTGTTGATTTCTGTCAAAAAAGGTGATATACTGGAAACGTTGAAAAAAGAGAGGGGTTTTGCCAATGTTTCCAGACAACGAACCAATTTCAATTAGCCTTCTGCGGGCGTTTTCCTTTCTGAGCGTCCTTGCCTGCCTGTGCCTGCCTTTTTTGCCGTGGGCGGAGGTTAGCTGGGGCGGCCGGGCTGTGGATTTTGCGCCGCTGTTGTTTTGGCTGGGACCGGTTATGCCCAATGATTCGCCAGTGGTTTGGCGGGGGATGGTTTTCATAGGACTTTGCTGTTCCGCCGGCGCAGCCTTGCTTTTGGGAGCGGGCATCGCCTTGCTGCGGCCGGCCTACACCCAGATGCTGCGGCTGTTCGAGGCGGGCTTTTGGATGCTGTCCCTGTCTGCTTTGGGCATCGGGGTATCCGCCCTGCTGGTTCCATGGGCCGTTCCCACCATCGCTTGTTTCACCGCCATAGTTTCAGGTACGGCGGGCGGCGTCCTTACGGGCCAATACCGGCGGATGTGCATAACGGTAAAAAATACCCCCGTATCGTAAAAGATTCAATATACATCCTCAGCATATTTCAAGCTAACACAATCATATGGCATAACGCCGTCAATGTCAAGTCGCGGCAATCCGTATGACAATGCTTTGGCCGAAAATTTCTTCTCCATCCTGAAAACGGAGTGTATTTACCGAGTGAAACTTCAGACTTATGAGGAGGCTCGCCTCCTCATAGACCCGTACATCTATTTTTACAACAACCAGCGCATCCAACTGAAAACAAAACCGACACCTCTTGAAAAGCGATGTCAGTTTGTCTGCTAAAATTTACATTTTTACTACCGTTGGGGTTCTTTTTGTTCTGTCCGTTCAATTTGGGGCAGTCCATAATCCCAGGGATATTGATTACGAATGGGGGAAAAGAGGCAGCTTTTCCAGGAAAATAATGTCTTTCCGGTCGGCGGCGTCGCCCTCCGCCAAAACAGCGGCCTGACCCACAATCCGTCCGCCGGCTTTTTTTACCAGCTCGTCCAGGGCCAGCAGGGATTCGCCGGTGCTGATGACGTCGTCCACTACCACAATCCGCTTGCCCTTCATCATATCCACCTCATCCTGGCCCAGATAAAGCTTCTGGGTGTGCTGGGTGGTGATGGAATTGACGGTAACTTCAATGGGGTTGCGGGTGTAAACTTTGACGCTTTTCCGGGCCACGATGTAGGGGATCCCCGTCTGGCGGGACATTTCGTAGGCCAGAGGGATGCCTTTTGTTTCCGCGGTAATGAGAACGTCGCATTCCGGGATTTTTTTGGCCAGTTCCTTGGCGCAGGCCACCGTCATTTCCACATCGGAAAACATGACGAAGGCCGCGATGTCCAGGGTGTCGCTGACCGCGCAAAGGGGGAGCTGCCGGGTCAAGCCGGCAACCTTTAAGGTATAGTACTGCATGAAGAAACCTCCTTGATACAAGAGGAACCATTTTTGTCGTTGCAAAAAACGGCGATAATCCGCCGCGGCATTTCAATCCCGCAGGATAAATCCGGGAACGCTGCGACAGGCGCAGCTTGCCGCGCGCCAGCCAACGCCTGACGCGGGGTCAGGCTGCCGCGTCGACTTAGCGGCGGGGCTTCCCCGCTCAAACAGCAGAAGCGGGAACCCACCGCCAGGGGCGCGCAGCTTGTCGCGCGCCAGCCGAAGCCCGATGCGGGGTTAAGCGGGCGCAATGCGCGCCCCTACAAAATGCTTGATTAAAACCGGGAAGGAATAAACCTTTCCGTGACGGCGAATTAATTTCGCCGTTCCAGCGGTTTGTAAGGGGCTGTGCGGCCGCGTCGACTTAGCGGCGGGGCTTCCCCGCTCAAACAGCAGAAGCGGGAACCCACCGCCAGGGGCGCGCAGCTTGTCGCGCGCCAGCCAACGCGGGGTTAAGCGGGCGCAATGCGCGCCCCTACAAAATGCTTGATTAAAACCGGGAAGGAATAAACCTTTCCGTGACGGCGAATTTATTTCGCCGTTCCAGCAGTTTGTAAGGGGCTGTGCGGCCGCATCGACTCAGCGGCGGGGCTTCCCCGCTCAAACAGCAGAAGCGGGAACCCACCGCCAGGGGCGCGCAGCTTGTCGCGCGCCAGCCGAAGCCCGACGCGTGGTCAGTCTGCCGCGTCGACTCAGCGGCGGGGCTTCCCCGCTCAAACAGCAGAAGCGGGAACCCACCGCCAGGGGCGCGCAGCTTGTCGCGCGCCAGCCGAAGCCCGATGCGGGGTCAGTCTGCCGCGTCGACTTAGCAGTCCGGCTTCCGGACTAGCCGGGAGGCCAGGAAAGCAGGCGTCCGGCCAGCACATGGAAGTGCAGATGGCCAACTGTCTGGCCTCCGTCCTCGCCGCAGTTGGATACCACCCGGTATCCGTGGTCTAAGCCCAGTTCCTTGGCCAGTTTGGCGATTACCGCATAAATTCTGCCCACTACGGCGCAGTTTTCTTCGGTAATGGCATCGGGTCCGGTGATGTGCTTTTTGGGGATAACTAAGAAATGCGTGGGCGCTTTGGGATCAATGTCATAAAACGCATACACATCTTCGTCCTCGTAGATCTTCTTGCTGGGGATTTCCCCGGCAATGATCCGGCAAAACAGACAATCCATTCTTCAACCCTCCTTTTTCATCGCCGCGGCAGCACGCGCCGCGGAAACATTTCTGTTGGCGCAGACAAGCCGCGCCTCTGACAAGGCATCTCCGCAGGAAAACATTCAACAGGGATCCCCTTTTCAGCAAATTTTCAATTCTATTTATCAGTCATGCCTTTGACCAGGTCGTCCAGCATGGCCAGGGCTTCGTCCACCTTAAAGGTGTCGCCCACGCCGCCCATGGCAGAATCCGGGCGTCCGCCGCCCTTGCCGCCGGTGACAGCGCAGACTTCCTTGATGATCTTGCCCGCATGGACGCCGGCTTTGACAGCCTCAGGGCCTGCCACGCAGTAGAAATTCTGCTTCTCCTCGGTGCCGCCGCAGAGCAGGGCGCAGACGGAAGGTTCCTTATCCCGGAGTTTGTCCCCCATAGTCCGGAGCATTTCCGGGGTGGTGCCGATGAGCAGGGCGGAAAGCAGCGCCACGCCGTTGACACGCTGGGCGTTCTGTAAAAGTTCGCCGGTGCGGTTTGCAGCCAGCTTGCTGTTAAGCACGGCAATTTCGCGGTCTTTTTCTTTCAGCTCCGCTACCATGGATTCGCAGCGTTTCACCAGGTCGTCGGTCCCCTGGAGCTTAAGGGCCGCGGCAGCGTGGGCCATGGCGGCGCGCAGGCCGTCCATCATGGCCATAACGTTGTGACCCGTTACCGCTTCAATCCGGCGGACGCCGGCCGCAACGGAGCTTTCGGAAACAATCTTAAAGAGACCAAGTTCGCCGGTATTCTTCACATGGGTACCGCCGCACAGTTCCATGGAGAAGCCGGGGATTTCCACAACCCGCACCACGTCGCCGTATTTTTCGGAGAAGAGGGCCATAGCGCCTTTTGCCCGGGCTTCTTCAATGCCGCACTCGTAGTTCTGCACCGGGATGCAGGCCATGATTTTTTCGTTGATGATCTCCTCGATGCGGTGCAGCTCGGCAGGAGTTACCGCCTCAAAGTGGGTGAAGTCAAAGCGGGTCATATGCTCGTCTACCAGCTGGCCGGCCTGGTGCACATGGTCGCCCAGGACTTCCCGGAGGGCCGCCTGCAAAAGGTGGGCGGCAGTGTGGCTGCGCATGGTGGCTTTCCGGCGCTCTGCGTCAACAGAAGCGGTGACTTTCGCGCCCATTTCCATAGTGCCTTCCTCCACGTAGCCGATGTGGAGGATCTGGCCGCCGGGGGCTTTCTTCATCCGGGTGACACGGACGGTGCCGCCGGGAGTTGTAATAACGCCCTGGTCGGAAACCTGGCCGCCGCTTTCGGTGTAGAAGGGGGTTTGATCCAGAACCAGCACCACTTCCTGGCCTTCGGAGGCGGAGTCCGCCGCCTTGCCGTCCAGAATCAGGCCCTTGACTTCGGCGTCGCAGGACATGGTTTCATAGCCCACAAATTCGCTCTTGCAGTCGGGAAGCTCCAATTCTTCCTCCACCCAGGAGGAGCCGCCTTTACTCAGGTAGTTGTCCCGGGCGCGCTTTTTCTGCTCCTTCATGAAGGCTTCAAAGCCTTCCAAATCCACTTCGATGCCCTTTTCTTCCACAATCTCCCGGGTCAGGTCGATGGGGAAGCCGTAGGTGTCGTAAAGGCGGAAGGCGTCCTCGCCGGAAATGGAGCGGATCTCATTGGTGGAAGCCTTGTCGATCAGGTCGGCCAGCATGTCCATGCCTTTGCCGATGGTGGCGTGGAAGGCTTCCTCCTCGTTTTTGACCACTTTCTTGATATATTCCGCTTTTTCGGTCAGTTCCGGGTAAGCGGAGAGGTTTTCGTGGGCGACGGTGTCCACAACCTGATAGAGGAAAGGCTCGGTGATGCCCAGCAGGCGGCCGTGGCGGGCGGCCCGGCGCAGCAGGCGGCGCAGGACATAGCCCCGGCCGGAGTTGGCGGGGGAAACGCCGTCGGCAATCATAAAGGTGGTGGAGCGGATATGGTCGGTGATAACCCGCAGGGAAACGTCGGTGCGGTCGTTCTGGTGATAGGCCACGCCGGCGATTTCGGAGATTTTTTTCATGATGTTCTGGACAGTGTCCACCTCAAAGAGGTTGTCCACCCCCTGCATGATGCAGGCCAGACGCTCTAAGCCCATGCCGGTGTCGATGTTTGGCTTGGGCATCCGTTCGTAGTGGCCATTGCCGTCGGAATCGAACTGGGAGAACACCAGGTTCCAGAATTCCATGTACCGGTCGCAGTCGCAGCCGGGCTTGCAGTCAGGTTTGCCGCAGCCGTATTCGGGGCCCCGGTCAAAGTGGATTTCGGAGCAGGGGCCGCAGGGACCGGAGCCGTGCTCCCAGAAGTTGTCCTCCTTGCCCAGGCGGACAATGCGGTCCGGGGAAACGCCGATTTCCTTGGTCCAGATGTCGAAAGCCTCGTCGTCGTCCAGGTAAATGGTGACCCACAGCCGGTCCACAGGCATTTCCAGGACTTCAGTGATAAATTCCCAGGCCCATTTGATGGCCTCGTGCTTGAAGTAATCGCCGAAGGAGAAGTTACCCAGCATTTCGAAATAGGTGCCGTGGCGGGAGGTTTTGCCCACCTGCTCGATGTCCGGGGTGCGGATGCACTTCTGGCAGGTGGTGACCCGGGTGTTGGGCGGGGTCGCCTGGCCCAAAAAGTATTTTTTTAAGGGGGCCATGCCGGAGTTGATGAGCAGAAGGCTCTTGTCCCCCTGGGGGATCAGGTTGGCGCTGGGCATGCGGGTGTGGCCTTTGCTTTCAAAGAAGGAAAGGTATTTTTCCCGCAGCTCGTTTAAGCCGGTCCATTTCAATGAAAATCATCCTTTCAAAATTTTCAGGAAGATACGGCGGCCAAAATAAAAAGCTCCGCCCCAAAGCATGGGACGAAGCAGTTCTCCGTGGTACCACCCAAATTGCACGGGAAAATCCCATGCCCCTTGAACCCTGTAACGCAGGGACGCGCCGCAGTTTATGCGGGGCTCCGGGCCGGCGTCCAAAACGGCTTCTCAGGTGCCTCGCAGCGAAACAGCGCCCTCTCTGACGGGAAACCGGGTTTTGGTGAAACCCTTCTCAGCCGATAACCATATCTTGCATACATAAATTAGTATAGCAATTTTTCCGGCGTTTGTCAATGGGCGGGGAGAGATTTCCCGGGAAAATCACTGAGGGGAACCGCTGGTTTCCCGGAAGGCCCGGGCGGTGCGGGAAAGGTAGACGATTTCCAGGATGCTCACAACCAGGATAACCAGCAGGGAAGCAATCAGCGTGATGGGTGTCAGTAAAAGAAGCAGGGAACCGATCAGCGTGGGCGTGAAGGATGCCAGAACAGCGGACAGGAGCATGATTAGGCTGCTGGCAACGGAAACACAGCAGCCGGCAATATTCCATTTAAACAGACGCCGCCATTTTTGCGACAGGGCAAAATTTACGGAGGCAGCCACTTCAGCATGACTGTAATATTCGTGGTACAGTCCGGTTAAGGACAGGACGGCGGCAGCTATGGCAAAAAGAAAACCCCACCAGGCCCCGCCGGCGGCAATAAAAACGATATTCAAGACTTCGGCAAATAGAAAAAAGACGGCGGCGGTGCGGTAACGGGAATACCGCCGGGACAGGACGAAAAGAACCGCGTAATTTCCCAGGCTCAAAAGAACGGACAAAATCTGGCCCGCCCAATTCAAGACGGCAATCCGGCCGAGAAGTTTGTCGCTAAATAAAATACCGATGAGGATTCCCAGAATGGACAGCCAGAATAAACAGCCGAACCATTTGGCGTAAAATGCGAAGGGTTGATTGCCGGGATTTTGCAGGAAGGGCGCGTTTTCCATATGGTTTCCCTCCTAGCGTTTCTTATTTTTCAAAATGCACGCAAGCTCCTCGTTCCGGGGGAGCGGGGAGCTTGGATTTCAGAAAAAATTAGCGGTACAGGGGGCCGTAGGCTTTGCAGGCGGCGTAATCGGCGGCCTGGGTGTCCATGGTGCCGAAGCTGGCCCAAGCGTGGGGCCGGTAAATCTTATCTTCCGGCACGTTGTGCATGGAAACGGGAATCCGCAGCATGGAAGCCACGGTGATTAAGTCCGCGCCAACATGGCCGTAAACGGTGACACCGTGGTTCGCGCCCCAGTTGGCCATGACGCTGTACACATCCTTGAATGCGCCTTCGCCGGTGAGGCGGGGTGCGAACCAGGTGGTGGGCCAGGTGGGGTCGGTGCGGGGGTTGATGGCGTCGTAAACGGCATCCGGCAGGTCGGCGGTCCAGCCTTCGGCAATCTGGAGGACGGGGCCGACGCCTTCTACAATGTTAAAGCGCAGCATGGTGACAGGCATTTCGGCCTGGCAGCGGAAATGGCTGGAGAATCCGCCTCCGCGGAAGTACTGGTAGTCCGCCCGGCACCAGTCGGTGGCCTTCAGGCAGGCGTCGCGGTCCGCGTCGGTCATTTCCCAGAAGGGCTTCATGCAGCCTTCGCCTTTTTCATTCTTGCTGGCGCCGCTGCCGTCCAAGGCCGTCGCGCCGGAGTTAATCAGGTGGATAAAGCCACCCGCGGCAACGCCTTCGGGTTTTACGCCGGTGACGCGCTCACAGGCTTCGGGGCTCCAATAGGTACGGACGTCGTGGAAGCAGGGGGCGGAACCGGAAATCAGGGTGCCCAGCAGCATGGAAATGCCGTTGCAGACGTCGTTTTCCGTGGCAAAGGGAGTGGGAGCCTTGGGGCCGTTCCAGTCGAAGGTGGAGGCCATGATAGCTTCGGTAAAGTCGGCGTTGGGCAGCCAGTCGGTCCACTGGCGCTGGCCCTGGAACCCGCCTGCCACCGCGTTGCGGCCAAGGGCTTCTTCGTGCCAGCCCATTTCGTCCAGCTTGGGGTTGCCGTACAGGATGTCCCGCATCACCAGGGTCATTTTCACGATAAACTCCCAGTCTTTGTCAGCGGGAACCACTTTGGACTTGGTAATCACTTCGGGAAGATCCTTGCCGGCGTTTTTGTCAAAGCCTTCGGGGCAGTTTGCCTTAACCCAGGCCAGGGCCTTCTCGTATTCCTCGTGGTCATAGATGCCGATTTTTATGCGGCGGAGGATTTCCACCTCGTCCACCCACTCGGCGCGCAGGCCCAGGTATTTCTGGAGCACGTCGGCGTCGCAGTAGCTGCCGGCGATGCCCATGGCGATGGCGCCGATATTGACGTATGCTTTATTCTTCATCCAGCCTACGGCAACTGCGCCACGGGCAAAGCGGAGGATTTTTTCCGCAACGTCAGCGGGGACGGTGGTGTCGGAGGCGTCCTGGACGTCGTGGCCGTAAATGGAGAAGGCGGGCAGGCCACGCTGGGCATGGGCGGCCAGTACGGCGGCCAGGTAGACTGCGCCGGGGCGTTCTGTGCCGTTAAAGCCCCAGACTGCCTTAATGGTGTTGGGGTCCATGTCAAAGGTTTCGGTTCCGTAGCACCAGCAGGGGGTGACCGAGAGAGTTGCCACGACATTTTCCGTGGAGAACTGCTCGGCAACCTTGGCGGCTTCCGCGCCGCTGCCGATGGTAGTGCAGCCGATGACGCATTCCACCGGCGTGCCGTCCGGGTAGCGCAGGTTCTCGCTAATGAGCTTGGCGGCGGCATGAGCCATGTTCATGGTCTGCTCTTCCAGAGATTCCCGGACGCCGCCCCACCGGCCGTCGATGATGGGACGGATGCCAATTCTTGGTTTCAACATAATAATTCCCCTTTCTAGGTTAAACGTTTTATTTTTGTTCCAATAGGGAAGGAAGCAGAGGCTGCTTCCTAATTGCCTTTATTGTAGCACAGTGGGAAAAGGATGTCAACGGGAAAAGAAAATTTTATAAAAAATCACGGCGGATTAGACAGACTGGATGAGGATCAGGCAAGGGTTCCATTCATCCCAGAGGGTGGGGAAGGTTTCCAGCTTGCGGAATCCAAGGCTTTCATAAAAGAGCCGGGTGCGGTCGTATTCCGGGTAACGGCCTGCGTCTACGGTCTTCACTTGAAGATATTCGTACCCTTCGGATTTGGCGTACTCCTGAAAGGCGGCGAACAGCGCCCGGCCGACGCCCTGGCGGTGGTATTCCTTCAACACGCCCATGACGTAAAGCTCCGCAGTGTAGGGGCTGGTTTCCTGCATGGCCAGGAAGCCGATGGGCGACCCGTCCCGGTATTCGGCCCAAAAAGGCAGGGAACGGCAGGTTTCAATATATTCCGCGGTGGATTCCGGAAGGCCGAACCATTCCGGCAGGCTGTAAAGAATTTTAGAGGAAATTGCGGTTTTTTCTTCCGGGCTTTGAACTGCAGTGGGCATTTTTGCATCTCGCTTTCTTTATATAGAACAATGCGGCGTTTGGAAACCGGTTTCCGCGGCGCACTGGGTCATGAGGGAGGACCATTCCTCAGCAGTTTTGTCCAGGATTTTACTGCGGTGCTGGATGCGGAAGAAATTCCGCTTCCACTGGACGTCCCGGACAGGCAGGATAACCAGGCGGCCCTGCTTCAGCGGTTCTTCCACAATGCGGAGGGGAAGAACCGACACCCCCAGCCCGGCTTCTGCGCCGCGGATCAGGGCCAGGTAGCTTAAAGACTCCCAGAGGGGGGCTAGGGTGATTTCCTGAAGCTCCATAATGCTGTCCAGCACAGCCCGGGTCCCGCTGCCTTTTTCACGGAGCAGCAGAGGGAGAGACGCCAGTTCCTGGCAGGTAATGGGGGAGTTTTTCAGGAATGGGGCGTCCGGCGCGCAGACCGGGGCCAATTCGTCCTCCGCAAAGGGGGAGGCCAGCAGCTGGCTTCCTTTTGGAAGCCCTTCTACAAACCCAAGGTCCAGGGAATTGGAAAGAATTTTCTGTTCAATCACGTCGGTGCGGTCGATAGTGATTTCTGCCCGAATGTCGGGATGAAGGGCGGCAAATTTTTCTGCGCAGTCAGGCACAAGGCATCCCCCCACGGTTAGGCTGGCCCCGATTTTTAAAACCCGGCTGCGGGCCCCGCTGCGCAGGTGCTGTTCCATATCGTCCACTAACTCGGTGATGGAACGGACGTAATCCAGCAAGTCCTCCCCGGCCGGCGTCAGGAACAGCCGTTTGCCAATTCGGTCAAACAGGCGGATATTGTAATTCTTTTCCAAATCCGCAATGGCCAGGCTGACGGAAGGCTGGGATAGGTACAGCTCCTCGGCCGCCCGGGTGATGCTCATATGGCGGCAGACCGCTTCAAATATACGCATGTGGCGAAATGTCATAGATGCTCCTCTTTCATGTGTTTTTCTTTATGTATATATTGAAATTATACCACTTTACTTATTATGCGGCAAGGGGTATAATAAAGATATTAGAATGCTGGGGGGAAAAATATGGAGCGGAATGCGAAATTTTACTGGACTTTGTTCCAGTCCACCTTTTGTTTAAGCGCGTTTACAGTGGGCGGCGGGTTTGTCATTGTGCCGCTGATGAAAAAGAAGTTTGTGGACGAACTTGGGTGGATCAATGAGGATGAGATGCTGGATATTACGGCGATTTCCCAATCGTCGCCGGGGGCTATTGCGGTAAACGCTTCTATCCTGATTGGGTACAGACTGGCAGGGATCCGGGGCGCTTTGGTGACAATTTTGGGGACCATTCTGCCGCCGCTGATTTTGCTGAGCGTCATTTCCGTGTTTTACGAAGCGTTCCGGGACAATGCGTTTTTTAACGCCCTGATGACCGGAATGCGGGCCGGCGTGGCGGCGGTAATTGTGGATGTGGTAATGAAAATGTCCCTGGGGGTGGTCAGGGGGAAAGACCCGGTGGCGATTATTACCATGGCTGCGGCGTTTATCGCGGCGTATTTCCTGGGAATCAATGTAATCCTGATTATCTTAATCTGCGGCGTTGTCGGATACGTCAATTATATTGTGCGCAAAAAGCAGGCGGAGAAGAAGGAGGCGGTGAAATGAGCCTTTATTTAGAACTGCTGTGGAGCTTTTTTCAGATCGGCCTGTTCAGCGTCGGCGGCGGTTATGCGTCGATTCCACTGATCCAATCCCAGGTGGTGGAGCAGCACGGATGGCTGACCATGACGCAGTTTGCGGACATTATCACAATTGCGGAAATGACCCCCGGCCCGGTGGCCATTAACTCCGCAACTTTTGTCGGAATGCAGATTTTGGGGATCCCGGGAGCCATTGTGGCTACATTAGGATGCATCCTGCCGGCATGCGTCATTGTGACGACGATTGCTTATTTCTATTTTAAATACCGGAATGTATCGGTGGTGCAGGGGATTTTAGGCGGCCTGCGTCCTGCTGTGGTGGCCCTCATCGCTTCAGCGGGGCTTACCATTCTCATGCTGGCAGTATTCGGCGGAGCCAGTACCGGCATTTGGGACTTTCCTTTAGAAAGTATCGACTGGATTGCAGTAGTCCTGTTTATAGCCGCTTTCATTTTGCTGCGAAAGACGAAGCTGAATCCTTTGTATATTATGGGAGGAGCCGGGATTTTGGGGATGGCTGCCTATCCGCTTTTGGAGAAAGTTATGTAAAAGAACAACCGCAGAGGTTCTCTGCGGTTCAGCCTGTCGAAAAAGTCCAGCGAAGGCTGGGCTTTTTCGCGTGTATAAGGTATAATGGAAGTGGTGGTGAGAAAGATGCTGGAAAGAGGAAAAATGGAGCGGGACGTGATTGAGATCGTGGGGATAGACAGCCTGGTGCCACAGGATCATCTGCTGCGGAAAATAGATCGAGCGGTGGATTTCAACCGG
>DVJP01000073.1 GCA_018716725.1 Candidatus Merdivicinus excrementipullorum
CAAGGGCATCCCCGAGTAGTTCTCAGCATGGCGGCCCGGTGCACCACACCTCCGGTCGCCATGCATCATTCCTGCGGTAACGATGCACCTTCACCCGCGGTCAGGCTGCACTGTTGGGGCGGCGTACGCAATAAAAAATCCTCCGATCAATCTGAATTTTCTTCATTCAGATTGCCGGAGGCGGCGCACGGGCATGATATCGTTCAATGCATACTTGTTTGATGTCGAAAAAAGTCGAATAAAAAAGGGACGCAAGTGAATGAACTTTCACTTGCGTCCCTTTTGAATCTGATGTATTTTGGTTTGAGATATCACTATGAAACCACGGTAACTCAAAAAAGATCACTTGTTAGTAGGAATAGGTAAGCACATATGACAGTTGTATCAACTCATAATATTGCTTTAACATGATTTATAGTACATACTGTAACGAATGAATACCTTCCACCATATAAAGAAAAGTATTGGGATGTAGCAGACAAAACTATATAGTAATGCTTTTCTTTTACCATGAGAGACAAACCGCCATCAGCGGAACAAATCTTCGTTTATTCCAATAGCTAACATACTACCGCTAAATCAGTTGTCTAATCTGCTTCACGATTAGTTGTTGAATGTGGTAGTATCCATAGTGCTTTCGCATCAAGCATTATCGTGATAACGATCATCAACACTGTTCATGCTCTGATGTATTCCATACTTGGTAATTATAGTGTGGTAAAATTTACTGGCATATTGACTGCCTCAATCAGAATGTAGGATAGTTCCTCGCAATGTCAGATAAACCATTTCAGCTGGATCGAAAGACTGTATAAGGAAGCCTTCATGTTGGTATCCATTTATTTTACTCTATCCTCTCTGAAGAGTTCTTTTATTATCCAAGATATTTTTGCATAAAGAAATAAAATGCGCCTAGCATCCCTGCATAATTTCCATTCTCTACACAAACCAACTTGGTGTTATTAGCGATATATGGGAGTAAATACCGATTAAGGCTATTTTGAATCCTGGTTCCAAAATATTCCCACTCTGCCATAATACCGCCTCCCAGTACTACTATTTCAGGATTAACAATATAGCAAGCATTTGCAATTCCCATTCCCAAAATATCCGCTACTTCATCAACAATATGGATGCAGTCAACGTCTCCTCTTTTTGCCATATCGAAAAGTGAAACACCATTCATTAACTCTATCGGTACTTTTTTACATGTAGATGCTCTGCGAACCATAACACTTGTTGAAGCTAAATTCTGAAATTCTCCACCTGGAAGATGTAAGTAACCAATTTCACAGCCTCCACCGCAAAACCCGTGAAAAATCTGCCCATTTATAAGGACTGCACCACCAATTCCTGTTCCAACAGTAATGCATAAACTAATTGAGCTACCCTTGGCGGCTCCTGCATAATATTCCGCCAATGCTGCACAATTCACATCATTTTCTACTTCACAGGGAAGACAAAATTTTTTCTCTAGGATTTCTTTGATTGGAGTTCCCGTATAGTCAGGAATCAATGGAGCTGAGTAGAGAATTTTTCCTTTCTCGCTGTCTACCATTCCAGCAGTTGAAATGCAAATTCCTTTCAGATGATAATCTCGCAAATACTCTTCAACAATAGAATTAACCTTTCGCAAAATACCAGCACCACCATATTGCGTTGCTTCTGTCGGTAGTTTATCTGTTGTTAAAAAGGTACCATTCTCACTAATAACGCCGTATTTGATAAAAGTTCCACCAATATCAAAACAAAGATATGTATCCATTTCAGCTTCCTTTTTGTTCGTCATTTTTCAACCTTGGTGAGTGCATCTGTAAAGCGCTTGGTAATAACTTGAGGTCGCGTAATGCTAGAACCAATAACAACACTAAAACAGCCTAATTCAATTACTCGCTTTGCTTTTGCAGGAGTATCAATGTTTCCCTCTGCAATAACAGGATGTGTAACATTCTTTAAAACAGCACGAATAATGGCAAAATCATCTTCTTCAATATGTGTGCCAGTGGTATCATCTGTATATCCTACCAAGGTTGTCCCAATCAGGTCAAAACCCAGTTCATCTGCATGGAGCATCTCTTGAACAGAAGCACAATCGGCCATAAAAAGCTGATCGGGATATTTACGACGCACTTCCTTAAAAAAATCATCAAGAAATTCTCCATTGGGCCGCAGTCGATTGGTCGCATCGAGTGCAATAATTTCAGGTTTAACTTCCATTAGTTCCTCGACTTCCCGCATAGTAGGTGTGATATAAATAGGAGAATCTACATAATCACGCTTTATGATCCCAATAATTGGCAACGAAACATTTTTCCGAATTTCAATAATATCTTCTTTTGTGTTAGCACGAATGCCAGCTGCTCCGCCTTCTTTTGCCGCACGTGCCATTCGTCCCATAATAAAAGATGAGTGAAGCGGCTCATTTGGCAAAGCCTGACATGAGACAATTAGATGTCCTGCTAAGTTTTCGATAGAGTGCATTATAATGAATTCCTTTCCATATGTTACGCGTTTTTCTTTCTATTTGAAAGGCAGCAGATCTATCATTTTGCTTTAAGTTATTGAACACTGTATCCTTGAATGGCTGTTTTGATCATACTTGCCATCTGTGTTACGATGTGGTCATCTTGCGAAACGAAATTGGTCATTGGTGCACGAACACCACCCAAGTCCAAATTCTGATACCGCCGCAAATACTCCTTTATGATTGCGTATAAATTAGAATGCCCAACATACATTGTTTCAATAATCCGTACAATATCTCCCTGAAGTTGCTGCGCTTTGTCCACCTGATTGGTTTGCAGGAAATGGCGAACAGCGAGGAACAGTTCTGGCATTATCGCATAAGTTCCACCAATTCCTGCTTCTGCTCCCATCATTAGTCCGGCAGCAAGTTGCTCATCTGGTCCATTAAATACAATGAAGTCTTCTCCACCAATATCTTTAAAATCTCGTATGTCCTGTACACTGGCCGTTGTATTCTTTACACCAATGACATTAGGATTTTTAAGCATTTCTTTCAGCAAAGATAGACTAAGCGCAACCCCTGCAAGCTGTGGAATATTGTAAATAATAAATGGGGTATGCGGAGCAGCCTTTGAAATGGTATTCCAGTAATCAGCAATTGCATATTCAGGTAAATGAAAATAAATAGGTGGAATAGATGCAATGGCATCTACACCTAAATGCTCTGCATATGCTGCTAATTCTGCACTGTCTTTTGTGTTATTGCACGCAACATGGGCAATGATTGTCAATTGTCCGCCCACTTCCTCCATAACAGCTCTTAAAGCTTTTTTGCGTTCTTCAATACTCTGATAAATACATTCCCCAGAAGAACCACTCACATACAATCCCTGCACACCTTTATCCGCCAAATAGCGAGCAAGTTTTTTATTTTGTTCAACACTTACTTCTCCGTCTGAGTTATAACAGGCATAAAATGCCGGAATAATGCCTTTAAATTTACCAATTCTACTCATGATATTACGACCTTCTTTTTATGGACTTTAATTTCTGTCCAGTAGCAACTTTTCCACATCTTCCATTCGGAGGCGTTTGGAGGCAACATAGGTTTTGCGTGTCATGGGACCTTTCGGCGTATCAAAATGTCCTTTGTCCTCAGAGGAAAACACACCGTAGGAAGACGTGACAACTGTTCCATCAGGCAGCACTACATTGCCGCAATATCCGGTATCTCCGTCCGCCGTTATCCCGGGTTCTGTCTGACTGTTGAGGTAAGTATGGGTAATTTTGATACGAAAATCGCCTTCTTTCCCTTCCCTCAAATCCTCATAGGAACCAACCCATGCAATCCAGCCTTCCGAATACCAATCCCACGTTTTTTTCTCATAGTATTTCGCAACTTTTATCGGATCCCGTTCGATGGAGCGAAAAGTGATGAACAATCTGCCATCTGGCAGATAATCGGCTTTGTGACGCTCTCCATTCAGCGCTGCAGGAGCTTCAAATGGTTGTGACCAGGTTTTTCCTTCGTCAGAAGAATAGCTAATCAGAGAGTTGATATTTTTGGCGTTGCTTCTCGCGAGCAGAAGCAGCTCATCTCCCTGCCCTTTTTCGCTTCGAATACACTCCACTTCACACATATTGGCACTTTTTTCAATATCCCGATACATCCGGAAATAAGGTTCCGGCTCTGACCAATGCATTTTTCCATTCTCATCAAAAGTCAAAATCGTTTTGTAGTTTACAAATTCACTTGTATGGAATAGTCCCATCCACTTATCCACAAATTTTCCATTTTCCTTGAGTTTTGTTAAAGAACTCATTGCCACTACAGTATAATACGTAATTGGATCATGTTTGGTATAAAAACTTTCATATTCTGTCCAGGTTTTTCCTTCATCAGCAGATATCGAACAATCAAAACCGCCATTAGAATCTGGCCATTCCGGTTCGCCGCAGATTAAAATCAACCGGTCTTCCCAATCATGCTCTGTAAATTCCAACCGGTAAACTGTGGGAGTTTCCAGCGAATTTTTCCAGCTTTCCGGTGAATTTTCCAGTGCATTTACATAGCTTTTACCGCCATCTTTGCTAATTTTAGCACAAGTTTTTCCTCTACCATGTCCTTCTGGATAAAAGGTTAGAATATCTCCATTTTTAAGTAATACCGAATCAGGATGTCCCAAATATCCATTTCCTTCATCTATTGTGGTCATCTCGTAAAGATAACGCATATTTTCTGGCGTTCCATCCGGCATCACGCTTAAATCAATTTGGGGAATCGTGTAATTCTGTCCCTTACTTTGATATACCTGCATCGTACTTCCCCCTTACTACTTAATGAGTTTCATCAAGACAATACATTTGGAATACATCCAAGGTGGGCAAATGCAAAGTGGTACTTCCGTTTTCGATGGTCAACTCGGGAGTTTTTCCGTCCGTAGTTAACGTGGTAACGTTCTTTATAACTTCGGGAAAAGTCACCGTAATACCGGAAATCGGATAAACGGGTGTCTTTGCCTGTTGGTTGATTACGCCCAGATACCGGCAGCCGTCCTTTTCCCAGAGTAGTGTCTCTACAAATTCAGGTGCGTTGCTGGTAAGCAGTGTTCCCTTCATAAGAGAACGGAAAAGTGCACAAAGTGCTTCACGGCAGTGAGTAGCCTTGGTTAACTCAAGCGGTGCGCATACCCAGAGGATGCTCCCTTCGCCAACTTTGCGACGGATTGCTCCAGGCATTTCTGTGTGGATTCCGGGAGGATTTGAATGAATTGCGGCAAAATCTCTTGAACCCGGCTTGGTATAAGGAAAACTTAAGGTTGCAAGCATTTCTGCGCCATCCTCTGTAACCTCCGACATCCATGCGTAGTGCTCAATCGGATAGGGACTTGCCTTAGTGAAGGTCTTAAATAATTTTGCACCGGCTTTGGTTGGGTTCAGATAACTGTAAGAATACTCGCTTTTTCCGGTAATGCGGATGCCCAACAGCTCTTCCAGTCGTTTGTGCCCCAAATGACCGGTGATTAGCAAATTGCCTCCATTACGGATATAGCGTTCAATATCATCCATCTCCTCATCGCTCAACACAGGGACATCATTTATAGACAACACTTGTGTTCTGAGGCCTTTCAAATTTTTACAACCAATGACGTTAAACAGAATATTGTATTCTCGCAGAACATCTGCCGCATTAAACGGAGACTGAATATAGTTTTTCTCGGATTTCTGCTCAGTATGATACAGCACCGCAGCGTCTGCCAGCATATTGCCACTGACATACTTTTCAAGAGGTTTCATTTGGGCAAAAACATCCTTGATATCGCCCTCATACATCTCGTCTGTAATCGTTCCATCTGGATTCATTGCGTCACAAATGGAAAATGCACCATTATGCATCAGTGCATCTATGGCATGAATAAGCAGGTCGTCCCGAGAACGAGAAACGGTGTGGAAAAAGAGACTCGGGTCACAGCGAGAGGTAATGTAACAGAATGGTTTGTTCGGTGTGACGCTATTATAATATTTGCACATAAAGCTCTGTTGGAGATAACCGCCGTAATAATCGCCTCCCGCATAATCACAGGCTGCCAGTCCTTTTTCGGTGTCACCACCGTACCAGTCGCTGGTTCCAACTGCTGCAAAGTTGTGCTCGATTGTCACCTCTGAACGAATTTCTTTCACCGCTTTGGTATTCTCCATCATGAATTCTTCCATCCAACGCTGACGGCGATGTGCATACTCTACCCAAATCGGATCATCCCAATCAATTTTTCGAGGAAGATCATGACCAGTTTCCCGGAAAAAACGCTCCCGGCAGGAATCGCAATAGCAAATTTCTGGCCAGAACGGCATATCAAGGAACATTCCCTCAAATTGATAGAGCGTATTGAGCTCCTGCAAAATTTCCCGCACATATTGGCGGTATTCAAGGTTATTCGGGCAAACCAGGCCATATCGACTGCCATCCTCGCGGGAGGTTTCGCCCTTGGCATTCACCATCCGCCATGCCGGATGGTTGTCATAGGCATAATTGTCGTAAATCTGGGAAAGATAGACAATCACATTGATCCCATTTTCGTGGCATTTTTTGACCATTTCACCCACATAATCAAGATCCCGGCGTTTTAGCCCTTCATGCATTCTGCCGTATTTGCTGGGCCAATAGTGCAAACCAACGTGAGATTTCGCCTTAACAACTATGCTGGAAGCATCCGCTTCCTTTAAACGTGCCACAAAATTGTCCACATCAAGTTTGGAAAGATATTCTTCCGAGTTGCTGTCATTTAGGTGCATATCCATAAAAATGCGCCGATAATCATTTTGATACCACATAATTTTCCTTCTTTCTAAAATGATGTAATGTTTCTTGAAAAATGAGTTCAATTAACCGTCAGCCATGGTCAATGGTTGATCTCAAAGCTTCCTTAAGGTAAGGATATATGGTTTCTGCCATACGGTAAAATCCCAAATCGTTGGGATGGGTTCCATCCACCGTACAACTCCCACGATCACGAGCCTGAAACAGAGATTGTCCGTCAATAAACCAAAGTTGATTGTCTCCATTTTCGCGTCCACGCAGATAACTTTTGAGAATAATATCCCGCCGCACACGCCCACTCACTGGATTGGAATCATAATCCGGCTTAGAAATCATCAAAATTGGCATATCAGGATGCTTTTGCCGAAGAATCTGATAAAATGGGTAATGAGTGGCGGCAAGATTTGTTCCATCTGGGCCATTTGTATCGTATGCATTATGGTCATAATCCATTATTACTGCAGAAAGATCCAGTGAGGCTATATATTGTGCCATATTCTGTTCACCCTTGGCGCTGCCAGAAAACCCCAAACAGATGTAATTGAAATTCAGCCAGCGACTCAAATAATTGATATAGCTATTACCCGGTCGTGACGCACAACCGCCTTGTGTAATAGAGGATCCATAAAACAGCACTGGTTTTTCCAAACGATACCGAATCGGTGCCTGGATAACGGCCCCAGCCTGTACGCCAACATACAGCTTTTCCAAACCATTATAGAGTGGTAAATGGAGGGTAATTTCCCGCATGATGGAGCGGTTTTCTAAAAAATGGTAAATGCCATTGTACTGTGCCCCATTTGGCAAAAGAGGATCAGGTGGGAAGAATGTATGACAGAATTCCTGTTCCCCTACATTAGTCCCAGCTGGTCCCCCATACAAATCGATTCCGGAATGCCCGGTACATGGCATATGAGACATATGGACAACACGTCGGAGCTGAACTGCCACAGCAATCCAAGGGGAATCGGTCGCAAAACGAACCCGCCCACCTGCAGTATGCCATGCCAACTCCTGTACCCCTTGATTACATGCGGGTAGAAATTCTGGTGGAAGACGGCAAAATTTTTTTATGCTATAAGGATCATAGAAACCGTCAATATGAAATGGCGATGTTAAGACATCATAAAAGATGCTATCTTTGGGAATTGCTGCTGAATTAGCGAAATTGGAATCAATTTCCTGAAGAGAACGAGGTTCCATGTATAATCTTCCTTTGCAAAACATTGCCAAAATGCAAGTCCCTGTGCAATCACCAGTAGGTGTCATTATGCCAGCTTGATAGCAAGCTGGCATAGCGGTACATTCCATATCCGTAATCCAGGGATTTGTTCTTTTTTAAAACTAGCGAATACTTTCTAAGGAAGGGAAGCAACCCCAAAAACTCCTGGTTTACTTCCCCTCCGCATATTATTTTGATATGGCACACATAGTGAGTTTGTGATCCTTTTCCACTCGATTATTTACCGATGAAGCGATCGTGTCGGGCTTGATACATCTTTACCATTTCTTCCAGACCGAGTTCTTTCATCTTTTCGATGTACTGATCAATGTCTTCAACCTTATACTGTCCGAGTGCAAGGCGCATAATCGTTTCATCCATATAAGTATAAAGGTCAGGCTTGTATTGATCTTCCACATCAATTTCTTCAGCAGTAGCCATCGCGAGATGATAATTATCACCATAATAATATTTGTGATCGCCGGTAGAATGATTATCACCCATATCCAGAATTTGAGGTTCATTCAGGAATGGAACTCGGAGAGTTTCCCATTCTTCCAAAGCAAGGGATCCAAAGACGCCGGACCAGAATATATGACCAACTGCATGGCCTTCCAGCATATAACTCCTAACATTTAAATTTTCATTTGGGATCAAAACGCCATTTTCGTCATACGTATGCTGATCGCCTTCCAATCCGTAGCGGTGGAGAACTGCAAATTCAGGAGTAGAAACCAAATCCAGGAAGCGTACTGCAGCTTCAGGGTTCTTACATTCCTTGGTGATTGCCATTCTTGCCTGTACAAAGTCAGGAGTCGAAGCAGCAACATAAAGATCACCGGAACCGCCATCAAAAATTACACCCTGATAATCACCACCATACTGTTCAACGTCTGCATTATAAAAATTGGTATTTGCATATCCCATCTGACAGGAAATTTGATTGGATTTGATTTTTTTGAGTGTATAATCATAGGGCTTATCTAGAGAATCTACATCCAAAATATTTTTTTGCACAAGTTCCTGCAAAAACTCCACATAAGGAATCAAACGCTCTTTCATAAGCCACGGAGATTTTACCGTATCATCACTGGGATCAACCCCAATGTGGGAGTCCGGCAATCCAAAAAGTGGTCCCATATAACTGGTGGAGGCGGGGAGAGTCGAACTCCCGTCCGAAAACCTATTCATCCAGCTTTCTCCGAGCGCAGCCGGTTATTTGAAATTCCCTCCTGAATCCGCCAGCCGGCAGGCTGAATCAGGAGGTATTCCCTAATACGTCAAAGAGGCCGGGAAACTCCCCCAAGACGTTGACCGCTAAATTGAGACCCGGGCTGAATCCGCGGTGCTACTCAGCGCAGGCTGCCGCTTAAATTAAGCAGCGTAAGCTAAACGATAATTGTTATTATTAGCGTTTATATTTAGGTGCGGCGATTAAAGAGCTTCCGCCCGCTCTGCTCGCTTACTGGACTTCAAAATCCCCGTCGAAACCTTTACGCCCCCGTATGATTTTATTATTTTACCACAAAATCCCGAAAAAATCAAGCCCTTTTCCAGAAACCCGGAATTGGAAATTGTAGGAGTACAATAGATATTGGACAGCAGGAGAAGAAAAAGGAAAAAAGAGTAGAAGGATAGGGTCTTCATAGGGTATAGTTAAGTTACCACACAAAACTTACCGGAAAAGGAGGCCTATCCTTCATGAGTACCAGTATAACACAAGACATGGCCTAGTGGAACTTTGGCGCCGGCTCCGCCAAAGAGGTTATACTCAACGGCCCGAAAGCCTTTTTCGGGTTATGCGGAAAAAGGGCTTGTTCCCACATTCTTCTCTCTGGACGATTTCGCAAACCAGCTCGCTGTCCATAACCGCCATTCCAACAGCTTCCCCATGAGGCTCTCAACTGGCTTTCTCCTCTTGAGTTCATTGTCCAAATCTTTGACAAACCTACACCAACCCGGAGACCGGGCCGTTTGTAGGGGGCGGCGTTCCCGACGCCACACAACGGATATTCTCAGACATTATTTCGGGAAATTTGTACAGAAAACGGCGGTTCATCCCGCCGTTTATAAATCTGACGCGAGGCACAACGGCCGCGGCGGATTGCCGCCGGCGGCGCGCCGGTTGCAGGGGCGGATGTTTGCATCCGCCCCCGGTATACCGCTTTTTGTTGAGTCTCGGAAAAATCAGCTGATGGTGTCTTCGCAGTCCAGCTCCGCCAGCCTGGGCGGGAAGAACTCGTTGACAGGGAATTTAATCCGGCGGAACAGTTCACAGGGATCATCCGTGGCGGTGCCGCCGCCGTTTGCGCATTCCTTATCCGGCAGGCAGAAATCGTAAACGGGGATCATCATCTGGACATCCCGTTCCAGCTGGACAATGGAGAAAATACCGATGCTTACATACACATACCGCTGTACCGCCCCAGTGAGGAAGGTTCCGTTGAACCGGCTTGCAATGCAGGGCGGGATGGTGATGGTGCAGTCGCCGCAAAGGGCGGAATCGGTAACCCGGCAGGACAGGATAATGGGATCCACTACCTGCACCTTGGCGTTGGGGCAGTCGGAGGTCAGGGTGCAGTCGTCGGACATGGGGTCTGCCTGCATGGCGGAAGAAAAGCTCTTGACGCTGCCTTCCGAGCCGTACAGGATCACCTTTTTGCTGAACACTGCCACGCCCTGAATCGTCACCGGCGGGGCCATAGTAGCTGCGTAAACGTCCAGGGTAATCATAAAGTAGTAGGTCATATCCACAGAATAGAACCCTTTGTTAAAGGGCACGCTTTCCACGTCCATGAACACATTGAGGACCTCCGCCTTCCGGCATTTAATACTCTGGGCGGCGTCCACGGCAGCCTGGGCAGTATCGGTGAAGAATACCCGCAAATCCTCCAGGCAGTCTTTTGACGAGCAGGAATCATAAATACGGCCGGCGCTGACGCAGACCGCTTCCTTAAAGCAGTTAGCGCCTACGGCGGCGCTGTTGTTTGAAGCGTTGGATTCTGCCATAACCATCCTCCTATACTAAGTATTGGCGGGTCTCTGAAGAGGGCGGGCCTCCGCAGAGTGTCCGTATTGCATTATATGAGGAAATGGCCAAAAGGTGCATAGCCCGGGGCGGGGAACCGCCGCTGGCAGCTCGCCGGTTGTAGGGGCGGATGCCTACATCCGCCCATGATTCTGTGCAAACATTTTGGGGATTTGCAGGACGATGTGGGCATCGTCCCCTACAAATGCGTTTTCTGTTCCGTTTTACAAAAACGATAGGAATGGAATCCCATCAGATCGGCGAATTTATTTCGCCGTTCCAGCGGTCGGTGTGGGGCTGTACGGCCGCGTCGAATTAACAGCGGGGTTACCCCGCTGGCCGCGGGGCCTCCCCGCCGGGTCACGGCCGGAAGGCGGCCTTCCAGAACCGCTTGGCGCTGGTGGAAAAGCTGTCCCCGGTGAAAAATTCCTCAAAAGCCAGCAGCAAAGCGGAGTTAGTATTGGGTTCATCCACAATGGAACGGGCCAGGAGGGTATTGTTGGTAATAATATTATCCACCCGCCATTCCCGCATCTGTTCCATCCGGTCCTCGTCGTTGACGGTCCAGACCATAATCCTTTTGCCGTTGTCGTGGATGGCCCGCACCATGGAGGGCGTGACAAAATCGGAACGGATGCTGAACATATCCGCCGCCTCCATACTGTAAAAGGGGCCGTAAGCCACAGAAAGGATATATCCGGTCATGAGATCCGGATTCAGCTCCTTCACCTGTTCCAGCAGGCTGTATTGCAGGGAGGTCAGAACACACTGGTCCTCAAAGCGGTACTTCTCAATCATATTCACCACCGATTCCGCCAAAGAGCTTTCATGGCCGCTGGATTTTAACTCAATGTTCAGCCGCAGTCCGTTTCTTTTGGCGAACACAATGGCTTCTTCCAAGGTCGGAACCGGCTCCCCGGCAAATTCCTCGGAAAACCAGCTGCCTGCGTCCATTTCCGCCGCCATGCCGGCATCCGCCTCCCACACGTTTAAGTCTATGCCGGTGGTGCGCTGAAAATTACTGTCGTGCATAATGATTAAGGAGCCGTCCCCCAGCTGCTGGACGTCCAGCTCCACCATATCCGCCCCGGCGTCCAAAGCGGACTGAAATGCGGCCATGGTATTCTCCGGCGCGTCCTCCGAATTCCCCCGATGGGCCGTAATCCGGGGCTTCTGCATCCCCTCAATGACCCCCAAGGTCCCCCGGTCCATGGACGGCCAGATATATCCGGCGTTCATCACCGCCAAAGCGGCTAAAACCGACATGGTCCCCCATTTGAGCCTGGCGTCCATAGCCCTGCCTCGGGGAAGGTCCAGCTTCTTTAAAGGCGCCAGCTTTTCTTTTTTCTCCTTTTTCAGCTGGAAATAGAGGCCGCCGGCGGCAGTAGCCACAGCCGGCACCCCCACGCAGAACCCAACCAGCAGCGCCAGCAGATTGAGCCACTGAAAGACCGATAAAAATACTTCCATAGCCCCGGTGCCGGGAATAAAAATCTTGGAAATCAAAAGGGCCGCCCCTAAAAACAGCAGGTATGCAAGGAGCAGGCCCCCCAAAACCATAGCCTGCCAGCAAAAGAGCCACACGGCCGTCCGCATAGCCCGCCCCCGGTTCAGCCGGATACTGGCCCGGCAGGCCTCCCCAAAGCTCTTCCCTTCCAGGGTAAAGTACTGGACACAGAATAAAAGCCACAAAGACAGGACCAGCAGAATTGCCAGCAGAGCAACCGCCGCCGCCATCAGCGGCGTGTTTCCCCGGATATACCTGGTAATAAATTCCGGAACCCGGATGGTAAACAGATACATCAAAATCAAAGGCAGGCTGGTTAAAGGGACAACCAGCACCAAAAAGAAAGCCATGGGCATATTTTTCGGGTGGAAAAGCCCCATGGAAACCTTCATCCCGGCGACAAATATCTGCCGGGCCGTCAGCAGCCGCCCCTGCTGCTTGGCATAAAAATAAAACGCCAGGGCGGACAGTTCCACCAGCAGGTTGAAAGAAACCGCCGCCACAGCGCACAAAACAAACAGGATCCCCGCCGGGTGGCGCAGATACCGGAAAATGTTGTCGTTTGTCAGGTAAGCAAGGCCCGATAAACGCAGGGAACCGTTAAGCAGCACCAGCAAAGTGGGGGCCATTACGGCAATCCCCGCCAGTTTATAGAGAAGCTCAAACCGGAAAAATCCCCTCCCGTTTTTCAGCATATTGAAATTTTCCCGGAAAAAGCTCCGCATCCGTCCCATTCCCTTTCTCATTAGATTCTAAAAAGGAAACGGGAAACGCCGCCCAATTTCCTCACTGAAAAAAGATTTTTCTCATTTCCGCCGCCAAAAACAAGGAACCGGCGCAGCAGATCAGGCCATCCCCCCCGGCAAGCTCCCCGGCCTGCTCCAAAGCCTCATTCAAATCCCTGCAAGGCCGCGCCTCACACCAATTCCCCGCCTGAGCCGCCAGTTTTTCCGGCTCCACGCAGGCCCTGGGGTTCGGCACCGGCACTGCCAGCAGTTTATCAAACTGTTTGGCCAGCGCCTCCACAGTATGCGCCCAGTCCTTGTCCGCCAGCATCCCCACAATCCCGATTTTAGGGGATTCGGGGCAAAGCGCCAGCAGATTTGCCAGCACCTGCGCCCCCTGGGGATTGTGGGCCCCGTCCAGCACCAACGCCGGGCGCTCCCCCACTGTTTCAAACCGCACCGGGAAGCGCGCCTTGGCAAGCCCGGCACGAATATCCCGCAGGGAAACCGGCAGCGTATCCGATACCGCCCGCAGTGTTTCCAACACCGTCACGGCGTTCATGGCCTGATGGCTCCCGGCCAAAGGGATCCGGTATTCCTGACCGTCCCAGCGAAAGGTCACGCCCTCCCGGCTGTTTTTAAGGATTTCCACACCGGATGGGCTGGGCATATAAAGGGCCGTCCCGGTTTCCCCGCAGCGTTCGTAAATCACGCCCAGGGCTTCCGGCTGCTGGATGGGATAAAGCACCGCTTTTCCGCCCTTGATAATGCCCGCTTTTTCCGTCGCGATTTCCTCAATCGTATTGCCCAAAAGGGCGGTGTGCTCCAAGGACAGGGCCATAATGACGGAAATTAACGGCTGCCCGATGACGTTGGTGGCGTCGTTTTTGCCGCCCAGCCCGGTTTCCAGCACCACAGCGTCGCACTGCTTTTCCGCAAACCAGCAGAAGGCCAGGGCGGTGCAGCATTCAAACTCGGTGCAGCAAATCCCCTGCCGGTCCAGAATGCCCGCCTGTTCCAGCACCTTTCCGGCCCAGAAGGCCAGTTCCTCCTCCGGGATCATCTCCCCGTTTATCTGGAACCGTTCCCGGAAGTCCAGAATATAAGGGGAAATAGAAAGCCCTGTCCGGTAGCCCCCTTCTTTCAGAACCGAAGAAAGCATGGCCGCCGCCGAGCCTTTCCCGTTGCTCCCGGCAATGTGCAGGAAGCGCAGGCGGTTCTGGGGATTGCCCATCCGCTCCATTAAGGCACGGATGCGGGAAAGGGTGCGTTCTGCCCCTCTGGGACGGCTGTGAATGGCCGCAAGGGCATGGGAAAAGGTCATCAATGGTCTTGCCTCCTTGCCCGGTAACCGGGCCGTTATGTCGTCAAGCTAGCTTGCTGGCTTTATCAGCGGCGATTCGCCCTTTTCCCTATTATTTCGGGGAATTACTGCCAGGGGCGCAACTTGTTTGCGCCAGCCGGAGCCTGTCGCGGGACACTACGGCCGCGGCGTCTTGGCGGCCCGGCCTCCGGGCCGGGGGACGTAGCAGTAGAGGTTGCATTTGAGCATGCCGTTGTAAAGCTTGCGCCGCTTGGACGCCCGGCGGCCAAAATACTGCTCGAATTTCTCGTCCGGGGAAATAATGGCGTAGGTAAATCCGTCCCGGCGCTCAAAGGCCTTGCCCATGTCCCGGTAAATTTTCCGGGCTTCCTCCACATCCAGCAGGCGTTCGCCATACGGCGGGTTAGTGACGATAATCCCCTCGTCCGTCACCGTGCGGAATTCCCGGATAGAACGGGTCCGGACGCGGACGCGGGGCGCAATCCCCGCTTTGTTGGCGTTAAACAGGGCCAAATCCACCGCTTTGGGGTCAATGTCGCTGCCGTAAGCCGCAAATTTAGCGTCTCGACGCACCAAATCCAAGCCCCGGGTCCGCTCCTCCGCCCAGATTTTGGCAGGGATGCAGTCCCACCGCTGGGCCGCGAAATTCCGGTTGATGCCTGCCGGGATGTTCATGCCCTTTAAAGCCGCTTCAATGAGGAAGGTGCCGGAGCCGCAGAAGGGGTCGTAGAACACGCTGTCCCGCCGCACCCGCATGAGATCCAGAATCCCCGCCGCCAGGGTTTCCTTGATGGGGGCTTCGTTGCCGTTTTTCCGGTATCCCCGTTTGTGCAGGCCCGCCCCCGAGGTATCCAGGTAAATGCTCACCTTATCCTTCAAAATGGTAAACTGGATCTGATGCACCGGCCCGGTTTCCTCGAACCAGCCAAGGCCGTATTTCTCCTTCAGCCGTTCCACCGCCGCTTTTTTGATGATGGACTGACAGTCCGGGACGCTGTGCAGCTGGGAATGGACAGAATGGCCTTTCACCGGGAAGGCGTCGTGTTTCCCAATAAATTCCTCAAAGGGGAGCTGCCGCACCTGGTCGAAGAGTTCCGTAAAGGAACGGGCCTCAAATTCCCCCAGGCAGAGGAGCACCCGTTCCGCTGTCCTTAGGTTTAGGTTTGCCCGGGCCAGGATGGAAAAATCCCCAGTAAAGGATACCCGTCCGTCAATGGCCGCCACATTCTGGGCGCCCATCCGTTTGAGTTCCCCAGACAGGACGCTTTCCAGTCCAAAATGGCAGGGGGCCGCGTATTGATATTCCATAAAATTCTCCTTATGATATTTTCTGCGTAATTCGCTTGTATCAATACTATTATACCAGAAAAAAGGGTTCCCGAAAAGGCTTTCCCGCAAAAAACGGACGGAGAATCATCCCCGCCTTAGAGTATCAGAAAAACAATGTACAAAATACGCAAAGATTTATTGTTTGCTAACGCAAATACGCCATAGAAATAAATTAAACGTTTTAAAATTGAATTTTGCTTTGCAAAATTCAATCGCGGGGACATCCGCGGCGGGTCTGCGGACCCGCTTTTCTTTTGATGTTTCGCGGCCAAGCCGCGAAAAGGAGTAATTTCGCTCACTGCGGTGAGCGAGAATGGGGCTTTGCCCCCTTCACCCCTACGATTTTTTGAAAAAAATCGAGTAAAACTTTCAAAATTCCTCTTCTACAAACATACTGTCAAAAAACGGGCGGAGAAAAATCCCCGCCCGTTCTCTATCCTATTTGCGGCCGGCTTTCGCCGGACCTTTAATCTTTGACTGGCACAATGACCCCATAGCCGCCGTTGTTGCGGCGATACACGGTGCAGACCTTTCCTGTTTCCCCATCCAGGAATACGAAGAAGGTATGCTCCAGCATGTTCATCTGAAGAATGGCCTCCTCCACAGACATGGGCCGCAGCTCCACTTCCTTGGTGCGGATCACATCGTAATCCACTTCCTCCGGCACCGGCTCTTCCGGCAGCTCAAATCCGGACGCCTTTACCTTTTTCTGCAAACGGGTCTTGTTTTTGCGGATGCGGCGGATCAGGTTCTCAATGGCTTCGTCCAAAGCGTCCAGCTTGTCGGCATTCTTTGCCTCCGCCCGGAAAATCATGCCATTGGCCCAGACGGTCAGCTCCACAGAGGCAATGTCCTTCTGCGCGGATACCGTAACCTGCGTTTTCACGTCGTCAAAAAACTTGTCCAGTTTTTTGAGCTTCAGTTCGGCGCGCTCTTTAAACGAATCGGACAGGGTCACTTTTCTAGCGTTGTAAGCTGTGTTCATACATCATGCCTCCTAATCCATTTTGGAAAGGTAGGTTCCTTTCCTATGACTTTATTATAACATAATTCCATAGAAAAATCCAGTGTTTTTCAAAATAATTAGGAAAATATGTGCAAAATCTTCATAATTCCGCTTACAAAATCCGCTCTTTATGTCGGGTCATATGACAGCCAGGGCGGTGACGTCGCCGCCCTGGGGCCTATCCCGCAATCCAGGGGTTTATACAACCTGCTGGCCATTGATAAACACCATGGACGGGCGGGCGTAGGGGCCGCAGGGATCCGCGTCCTCCTCGTAGATCACCAGGTCGGCGTCCTTGCCGGGGGCCAGGGAACCCACTTTATCGTCGATCCCGGCCGCCTCCGCCGCGTAAATGGTAATGGCCTTTAGGGCTTCCTCCCGTTCCAGGCCTGCCCCCATGCACAGCCCGGCGCAGAGGGGCAGGTACTGGATGGGGATAACCGGGTGGTCGGTGCAGAGGGCCGCGTGGATGCCCGCTTCGTGGAGCAGGGCCGGGCCTTCCACGCTCAAGTTTTTCAGTTCCGGCTTGGAACGGTCGCAGAGGATAGGCCCGGCGATTGCTTTCACCTTTTCCGCCGCCAGGATGTCCCGCACCAGGTGGCCCTCGGTGCAGTGGACGATGACGTAATCCAGCTTGAACTCCTTGGCGATGCGGATGGCGGTGAAAATATCGTCAGCCCGGTGGGCGTGGAAAAATGCTTTCTGCTCCCGTTCCAAAACCGGGATCAGGGCTTCGCATTTTGCATCGTATTCCGGAAGGTCATAATCCTCCTCCTCGTCGGCCCGCTCCTTGTCGTCCAGATACCGTTCGGCCTTTTTCAGCTGTTCCCGGATTAAGGACGCTGTGGCCATACGGGTCATGGGGGTGACGTTCTTTTCGTTGTAGACGGTTTTCGGGTTTTCCCCTAAAGCGAATTTCATGCCGATGGCCGGGTCGATGACCATATCGTCAATGCGGCGGCCGTAGGTTTTCACCGCCGCCCACTGGCCGGAAATGGGGTTGGCGCTGCCGGGGCCGGTTAAAACAGTGGTGACGCCGCCCATTCTGGCCTCCTCAAAGGTGCGGTCCAGAGGGTTTAAGGCGTCGATGGCCCGGAGCTGGGGAGTTACAGGGTCGGTGCTTTCGTTGCCGTCGTCCCCTTCAAAGCCCAGGCCGTCCTCCCACATTCCTAAGTGGGTGTGGGCGTCCACAAAGCCCGGCAGGACGGTTTTCCCGTCCAAATCCACCACAGTTTCATCGGCGGGGACCTCGGACATGGGGCCGATGGCCTTAATCACGCCGTCCTCAATCTGCAAAAAGCCGTCGGGATAGTTCATATCCTCCATAGTCAGGATATTTCCGTGTATCAGTAACATAGTTTTGTCCTTTCTGTCAATTGTCAGTGTTTTTCGCCCCGGTCAAACCAGGCGTTGCGCTGGGAGTAAGAAAGCTCGCCCCGGAGGATGCGCTCCCTTGTTTTGTCTGCTTCGGCAATATACAGCCGGTACCAGGTGATGAACACCAGAATGGACCAGAGCTTGCGGTAATTGTCCGCTTTGCCGGTGCGGTGGTCCTCTAACATTTTCAAAGCTGCCTGGGTGTCAACAAAGGCGTCCGCCTTGGAGTTTTTAATAATGTCCCTGGCCCATTCGTAAAGCTCGTTTCGGAGCCACACCCGGACCGGCACCGGATAGCCCAGTTTGGGGCGCATGAAGGTGGCCGGGTCCACATAATCCTGGAAAGCATAGCGAAGGATATATTTGGTGGTGCCGTTTTGGAGCTTGTCGGAATTTTTTAAGGTGGAGGCGAATTTGAAAACCTCCTTATCCAGGAAAGGCACCCGAACTTCCAGGGAGTTGCCCATGCTCAGGCGGTCGCCCTTCACCAGGATATCCCCTTTCAGCCAAGTGGCGATGTCGATATGCTGCATTTTAATGAGGGGATCCCGGTCCGCCACCTGGTCGTAATAAGGGCGGGTCAGCTCCGTGTAGCTTTGGTTGGGGTTGTAGCATTTTAAGAAGGCTTTCTTCTGCTTTTCGTTAAAGAGGAAGGCGTTGCCCACATACCGTTCCTCCAAGGGCATGCCGGCCCGCATGAGGAAGTTTTTCCCCTTGACCCCGTCGGGGATCACATGGGAAAGGCCCCGGCAGGCGGTTTTGACAAAGCCGGGGGCGTCCTCGAACCGCCCAGCCCCCAGGGAATCCCGGTAGGTTTTATAGCCTGCGAAAAGCTCGTCGGAGCCTTCGCCGGAGAGCATGACCTTCACATGGCTGGCGGCCTCTCTGGCGATCATATAAATGGCCACAGTGGAGGGGTCGGCCACCGGCGAATCCAGGGCGAAAACCACCTTTTCAAAGGCGTCCCGGAACTGCTGGCAGTTGCCTTTCAGGACAATGTGGTCCACATTCAGGTGCTTGGCGATTTCGTGGGCGTCGTCCACCTCGCTGTAAGAGGCCACGTCAAAGCCCACGGTCAGGGCCTTGATGCCGGGGTTCAGGCGGCTGGCAATGGCGGTGATGACGGCGGAGTCGATGCCGCTGGACAGGAAGGTTCCCACCTCCACGTCGGAAATCATGTGGTACTCCACCGATTCCGTCAGGATTTTCCGCAGCTTTTTCGCCTTTTCCTCGAAGCTCTCCTCGGAAGGCTTCTGGAAATCCGGGGAGAAATACCGCTTCATCTGCACCCGGCCGTTGCAGTTGACGGTCATATAATGGGCCGCTTCCAAAACGGAAATGCCGGGGGTCAGGGTGTGGGGCTCCGGCACATACTGGAAGGTGAAATAATGCTGGAGCATGGATGGATCAACTTTGAATTCGCCATATTCCCCGTCAAAGAGGAATGCCTTCATTTCGGAGGCAAAGAGCACCGCCTCATCCGTCACCCGGTAGTAAAGGGGCTTGATGCCGAAGTAGTCCCGCCCGGCAAAAACGCTTTTTTCCTGGGCGTCGTAAATCAAAATGGCGAACATCCCCCGGAGCATCCCGATAAATTCCGGGCCGTATTTCCGGTAAAGGGCTACAATGACCTCGATTTCGGAATTGGTGCGGAAGGAAATCCCTTCCTCCTGCAAAGGCTTCCGCAGATCCCGGTAATTGTAGATTTCCCCGTTAAATACCGCCGTAAAACGCCCGTCCTCCGAAGTAAAGGGCTGGGCGCCCGTATCCAGGTCGATAATGGACAGCCGCCGGAACGCGATATGGAAGCCGTCCTTCCGCAGGTACTGGCTGTCGTCCGGGCCACGGTGCCGGATGGCGGCCGACATGCCCGTCATCATCTGTTCGGCGTCCGCTTCCCGTTTCCAGTCAAACATCCCCACAAATCCGCACAAATTATATCCGTCCTTTCCTACTACAAAAATCATACAAAAATATCCTCCCTCGCCTGTCAACAAGGAAGGATACCGGACTTTTCGTTCCGTTTATTTGGAGTTAAAAATGCTTAAAATCTGATCGAAGTCATCGTCCAGGGTGGAAGGCGCTTTTTTCTGAGCCGCTTCGTTGTTTGCGCCGGCCGCCGCTTCCTTGCCGTTTCCGGCTACCCGGGCCTTGGCCTTATCGTCCAGTCCGGAGGTGTAGTCCTCGTCAAAGCCGGTGGCAATGACGGTGACCCGGATCTCATCGTTCATGCTGTCGTCAAACACAAGGCCCCAGTAAATGGCCGCGTCCGGATGGGCCGCCTTTTCGATCATGGTGGAAACAAATTCGGCGTCTTCATAGAGCAGGTCGTTGGAAGCGCAGATGTTGATAATAACCGCCTTTGCACCGGTGATAGAGGTTTCCAGCAGGGGGCTGGAAATGGCCATATCGGCAGCCGCTTCGGCTTTGTCCTTGCCGTTGGCGTAGCCGACGCCCATATGGGCGATGCCGGCGTCCCGCATAACGGAGCACAGGTCGGCAAAGTCCAGGTTTACAAAGCCGTCGGTGTTAATCAGGTCGGAAATACTCTGGATACCCTGCTTCAAAACGCCGTCCACCACTTTGAAAGCGTCTTTGAAGGAGGTTTTCTGGTCGATTACCTGGCGGATCCGGTCGTTGGGGATGATAACCAGGGAGTCCACCACCTTGCTCAGGGCGGCGATGCCCTGTTCCGCGTAGGTCATGCGGCGCTTGCCCTCATAGCTGAAAGGTTTGGTCACAACGCCGATGGTCAGAACGCCCATTTCCCGGGCGATGTCCGCCACAACGGGAGCAGCGCCGGTGCCGGTGCCGCCGCCCATACCGGCGGTGATGAACACCATCTGGGCGCCTTTCAGGGCCGCCGCGATCTCCTCCCGGCTTTCCTCAGCAGCCTGGGCGCCCCGTTCCGGGTTGCCGCCGGCTCCCTGACCCTTGGAGGTCTTTTCCCCAATCTGAATTTTATATTCCGCCTTGGAGATGTCCAAAACCTGCCGGTCGGTGTTGACCGCGATAAAATCCACGTCTTTTACGCCGTCGTCCACCATGCGGTTGACTGCGTTGCCGCCGGCGCCGCCTACGCCGATGACTTTAATATCCACAACTTTCTGCATATCGTTTTCTAAAGTAAAAGGCATTCCTACGTCCTCCTAGTTTATGGGAAAGCGATGAAAATCGCTTTACAGATTCCGATTTTTGCAAAACATCCTGAAAAATGTATTCTACTTAATATGGTAGCAGATTTCCGCTGAAAATTCAATAGAAAAATGCAATTTTATTCGGAAAAAACCGCAGTTTCTTTGTCTTACCCCGTCGAAACATCCGCCGGAGCCGAAGATTCCCCGGCAGGGTCCTCCTCCGGGACGGAAGAGAGCGGCTCAGAGGCATCGCTTGCAGGCTCCGCGCCGCTTTCTGCGGAAGGTTCTTCCCCGCTTTCCTCCGTCTGCTCCTCTTTGGGCTGATCGTCGTCCCAGTTCCAGACGCTGACCCCGTCCCCGGGGATTTGAAGCTCCGGATCCGGGAAGAACTGCACCCCGGAGGAAGTGGATTCCACATCCAGGGTCCCAACTGCATCCGGCCCGATGATTTCCGCGTACTGCTCATCCGTCAGCAATGTTTTGGCGAAGGAGAGCTTGTACTCCAGCTCGGAAAAGGAGCCTAACAAAATCTGGATGCGGTTGTCCCAATAAAGGGTCAGGGAAAGGTCGTCGGACAGATCCACCGCAGTCACCCTGCTGTACTGGGCGTTCTTTAACGCCGCGAAGAAAGTCTTCAGGTTTTGGACGGATTCCGGCTTTTCCGGCTCCGGCTCCTTTTGTTCTTCCGCCAGGGCGGAGGCTTCCTCCCAAAGGCGCTGCTGGACATTCTCCACATACTCCCCTTCCGCCGCGCCTGTTAAGTCCACGCCGCTGATGAGGATGCCGCTGCCGGTTTCCGGGGCGTCCCCCACGGACAGGATGCGGCCGCTTTGGCTGATGACGTAATACTTCCCGGCGTTCTCCAGCTGGGCGGAAGGCTTGCCGTCCGTCACCGTGACCCGCAGGGCGTTGGGGAAGGAACGGCTGACATTGACGCTGTCCGCCTTGGTCAGGCCCTGGAGCAGCGCCTCCTCGGCCTGTCCGGTATCGATGCGGAGCAGGTTGTCCCCTTCCCGGATTTCCAGGTAGGAAAGGATTTCCTCCTCCGTATAAATTTCGCTTCCCTGGACTTCAATGGTCTCAATGTTGAAAAACACCGTCAGGGACAGGATCACGCCGGTAACGCTTAAAAACAGGAACAGGAGGATATAATGCAGGGTATAGTTGCGTTTCCGTTTCTGCCTCCGCCGTTTCTGCACCTGCCGGATATTTTCCGTGCGGGGATTTTCCATCCGGGCCGGGTTCACTGCCCTCTGCTGGGCCGGAGGCCAGCGTTTGGCGGAACCGGGCGGACGGTTTTGGGGCGGCGCCGCCCGGTGGTTTTCCTGGGGAGGCCTCCGGATGCTTTGGGGCGTCCGCCGGCTCTGTTTAGGACGCTGCGCCTGGGGCGGCTGATTTTGGCCGGAACGGGGCGGCTGCCTGCGCGGAACCGGTTTTTTCTGCTTTTTCGTGGGCAAACTGCCGCCCCCTTTCTGGTCAGAATGTGCTGTCTTCTCGGACAATCTGCGCCCCCAAGGGACGCAGGGCTTCTTCGATGCGTTCATAGCCACGGTCGATGTGGTGGATCTCCCGCAGGATGGTGACGCCCTCGGTGCAAAGCCCGGCGGCAACCAATGCCGCCCCTCCCCGCAGGTCGGTGCAGAACACCTCCGCGCCGGAGAGCTTGGGGACGCCTTCCACCAGGGCCACTTTTCCTTCCAGCTTGATGCGCGCCCCCATGCGGATCAGTTCCGCCGCGTGCTTATACCGGCTTTCAAAAATGTTTTCCACAAAAACGGAAGCGCCGTCGGCGACGGCTGCCGCCGCCATAATAGGGGCCTGGGCGTCGGTGGGGAACCCGGGGTAAGGCATGGTGCGGACGTCCTTCACCGCCCGGAGCCTTGCCGGGGCTTTCAGGCGGACCGCATCGGCATAACAGCGCACCTGGCAGCCCATTTCCTCAAAAATGGGGAGGACGCCGGCCAGATGGGCCGGTTCCACCTGTTTCACCAGCACGTCGCCGCCGGTGCAGGCGGCGCAGCTTAAAAAGGTTGCCGCCACAATCCGGTCCGGGATCACCCGGTGCTCGCAGCCATGGAGGGTTTCCACCCCGTCGATGACGATGGTCCCCTCCCCGGCCCCGGAAATCCTCGCGCCGCACCGGTTTAGGAAATCGGCCAAATCCACAATCTCCGGCTCCCGGGCCGCGTTGGTTAAAACGGTGCGCCCACGGGCCGTAGCCGCCGCCAGCAGGATGTTTTCCGTTGCGCCCACGCTGGGGAATGACAGGCTCAAAGCAGCGCCCGTCATTCTTCCGTCCGTCCGGCAAAGCAGGTTCCCGTGCTCTTCCCGGATAGACAGCCCCAGCTTCCGCAGGGCGGACAGGTGCAGGTCTATGGGACGGGGTCCTAATTCGCAGCCGCCGGGGAAACACAGCTCCGCCCTTCCCATCCGGGCGGCAATAGCCCCCAAAAATACAATGGAGGACCGCATTTCCCGCATAAGGCTGTCCGGCACAGAATGACGGCAAATGCCCTCTGTGTCTATCAAAACAGTCCGCCCTTCCCGTTCCACCCGGCATCCCAGGTAAGAAAGAATCTCGCAGGCAGCCGCTACATCCGACAGGTCCGGGCAGTTATGTAGCACTGTCCGGCCATGGCAGAGGACGGCAGCCGCAAGGAGGGGCAGGGAGCTGTTTTTCGCCCCATGGACCTCCACCTCGCCCTTTAACGGAACCTGCCCCGTGATTATCAGCCGTTCCATTGAAACACTCCCTTCCAAGCTCGCGCAATATTCCTTAAGCCATCCTATGCGGCCGCCCCCCAAGTGGTTCCGAAGGAGGGCCTGTCCGCCGCGCAAGCCGGCAAAAACCGGGACTTTAAGCCCGGTTATTTTCCCCGCCCAAGTCCGGCGAGGATGGAATGGCAGATTCGTTCCGCCGTATCGTATACCGCCAGGGAGGCGGCGTTCCGCCCAAGGGCCTCGGTGCGGGCCGGGTCGGCGGATAATTCCCGGACCTTTTCCAAAAAAGCGTCCCGGTTATAGTCCTTTTCTTCAATCAAAATCGCCGCGCCGTGATCCTCCAGCACCTTGGCGTTGTGGTACTGGTGGTTTTCGGCGGCGTAGGGGTACGGCACCAGGATGGACGCCTTGCCCACCACCTCCAGCTCGCTGATGGTAATGGCCCCGGCCCGGGAAATAATCAGGTCGGCGGCAGTCATGCAAAGCTCCATCTGGTCAATGTACTCCATGGCCCGGATGCGGGGGCATTTTTTCAGATCCACGCCCCGTTCCTCCAGCATTTTGGGGAAATTCTCCCGGCCGTGCTTGCCGAAGCCGTGGATGTGGTTGATCTTCCCCTCTTTCCCGTGCCAGGCCATTAAGTCGGCGGCCATTTCATTGATTTTATTGGCCCCCAGGCTGCCTCCCACGGAAAAGACGGTGAAATTGCCGTCCAGCCCCAGCTTTTTCCGGGCGTCCGCCCGGGTGGCCGTCAAAAAGCTCTGGCGCACCGGGTTCCCCACCACCTCGCAGCGGCAGCCTTCCGGCAGGTGCTTCTTGGCTTCCTCAAAGGCTAAGAAAACAGTGTCCGCTTTTTTGGCCAGCAGCTTGTTGGTGACGCCGGGGAAAGCGTTCTGCTCGTGGATATAGGTGGGAATCCCCAGCTTCTGGGCCTCCATGACAATGGGGCCGCCCAGATAGCCGCCGGTGCCGATGACCGCGTCCGGCTTAAAATCCTTAAGGATTTTCCGGGCCTTAAAATCCGCCCCGGCCAGATAGGACACGGTTTTCAGGTTGTGGACAATGTCGTGGGGGGAAAAGCCCCTTGCAAAGCCCGTCACCCGGATGTGGGCCACCGGGTATCCGGCTTTGGGCACCAGGGTGTTTTCCATGCCGTCCGGGTTTGCGATGAACAAAATCTCCATATCCGGCCGGAGGGCTTTCATTTCATTGGCAATGGCAATGGCGGGGTTGATGTGCCCGCCGGTGCCGCCGCCTACCAGGATAAGTTTCATTGGATTTCCACCTTTTCTTGGTTTTTGGTCTCCCGTTCCCCGCTTTCCGGCGGGGCCTCCTTCCGGCAGTAACGGGAAATATTGAGGATAACCCCCATTTGGGCCAGCAGCATGGTCAAGGCCGTGCCGCCTGCGCTGAAAAAGGGAAGGGAGATGCCGGTGTTGGGGATGGAGTTGGTGACAACGGCGATATTCAAGAGCGCCTGCCACCCCACCTGGGCCGTCAGCCCAATGGCCAGCATACAGCCGAATTTATCCGGCGCGCGCATGGCGATGGAAAAGCCGGAATAAATCAGCAGGACAAACAAAAGGATGATGACCACCGCCCCTACAAAGCCCAGCTCCTCGCAGACAATGGAAAAAATCATGTCGTTCTGGGGTTCGGAGACGTACAGGTGCTTTTGGGTGGAATTGCCAAGGCCCACGCCGAAAAGCCCGCCGGAGCCGATGGCGAACAGCCCCTGGGCCGTCTGCCATTTGGTGCCCTGGATGCTGCCGGAAAGGGGGTCCAGCCAAGCTTCCAGCCGAGGCTCCACATAGCCGAACATGGTGCCGAAGCCCACAAACACCGTCAGCAGCCCGAGTCCCACCGCGGCGATGCCGATAATGGTCGCAAACCAGCGGAACCGGCTGCCGCCGATGAACATCATCGTCCCGGCGATGAGGGCGATAATCACCAGGCCCGACAGGTGGCGCTGGAGCACCATCAGCCCCAGCACCGGCACAAGGACAATGACAAAGGGCCAGAAGCCGTACCGGAGCTGTTTCATCCGCTTATAATTGGCGGCAATCAGGTGGGCGCAGAGGACGGCGATGGAGAATTTCATGATTTCCGAGGGCTGGAAGGACATCCCTCCAATATAGACCCACCGCTTTGCCCCGGCGACGCCGTCAAAAAACAGGGCCGCCACCATCAGCACCATGCCGCCGAAATAAATCACCCATTTGAGTTTTCTCCAGAAATGGTAATCGATATAGGAAGCAATCACCATGGCAATAAGGCCCACAATGGCGTAGGCCGACTGGCGGATGACGTAAAAAAGGCTGTTGCCCTCTTCCTGCAAAGCCGTCACGTAGCTGGCGGAAAAGAGCATGATAAGCCCGATGGTCTGCAAAATAATCACCAGGAAGAAAAAGGAAATATCCATTTTCCCCTGCTTGGGCCGTTCGTTTACCCCTTCCTCCCGGACAGCGCCCGTGGGAAACTCGATGATCCGGGAATGCGGCCGCGTCTTTTTCCGGGCTTGGTTCGCCGGCCTTTTCCGGCCGCGGGAAGTGGTATTGGTCGTCAAAGAAATCCCCCCTGTTTTGGTCGATGTTTCAGATGTTCAGCACGGCGATAACGGATACGGCGCAGCCCAATACCGTCACTAAGGAAAATACCCCCACAATTTTTTTCTCGCTCCACCCGCACATTTCAAAGTGATGGTGGATAGGGCTCATTTTAAAGATGCGCTTGCCGGTGGTTTGAAAGCTGATGACTTGCAGGATCACCGAAAGGGCCTCCACTACATAGATGATGCCGAAGGCCAAAATCAGCACCGGCAGATTGAGACCGAAGCCCAGGGCCAGGACGGAACCGCCCAAGAACATGGAGCCGGTGTCCCCCATGAACACCTTGGCCGGGTAGAAGTTGTAAATCAAGAAGCCCAGCAATCCACCGGCCAGGGCCGCCGCGTAGATTCCCATGCCGGAAATCTGCAAAATGCCGGACATGACAAGCGCCGCCAGGCAGACGATAAAGGTCACGGACCCGGCCAGGCCGTCGATGCCGTCGGTCAGGTTCACGGCGTTGGAAATAAAGAGGATAAACAGAATTGCCAGGATGTAATAAAAAATGCCCAAGTCCAGCTGGCCGATAAAGGGCAAAATCACCACCGTGGAGGTGTCCCCCGCCAGGTAAATGGCCGCCAGATAGGCCACCGCCACCACCAGCTGCAAAATCAGCTTCTGCTTGGCCCGAAGCCCCAGGTTCTGCTTTTTGACGTCCTTAATGTAGTCGTCCAAGAAGCCGATAAACCCGCAGCCCAAAGCCATCCCCAGGCCGGCGAAAAGTTTCACGCTGCCAACGGTGTCCATATTCCCGGACTCTGTTCCCGCCATGTAAATCAGGTAGCCCAGCAAAATTCCCACAACCGAGCCGGCAATGAAAATAAAACCGCCCATGTTGGGAGTCCCCTGTTTGTTTTTGTGCCAGGTAGGGCCGATTTCTTTAATTGTCTGCCCGAATTTGATCTTCCGCAAAAACGGGATCAGGAATTTCCCGGTAACCGCGCCCACCGCAAAAGCGGCCAAGGCCGCCCCAAAACAGCTGATGCTCTCCATATTGTCAAACCTGCCTTTATCTTTTTTCGTTTCCGATGTCAATGGGTGACGGGGATGCCGTGCACCTTTTCAATGACTTCCTCCAGCTTCATGCCCCGGCTGCCTTTGTAGAGGATGGCGTCGCCGGGCTTGAGCCACAGTTTCAGGTACTCGGCCATTTCCATTTTATCATCAAAGCTGCGGCCGTACAAGTGCCCGGCCGACTTGGCCCCTTCCAAAATTTCCTTGGCATGTTCCCCGAAACAGAATAGGGCGTCCACATGGTTTTCCACAGCGTACCGCCCCACCTTCCGGTGCATTTTGGAAGCGTAGTCCCCCAGCTCCAGCATATCCCCCAAAACGGCCACCCGCCGCTTGGCGGAAAGCCCCGACAGGACGCTTAAGGAGGCCTTCATGGAATCGGGGCTTGCGTTATAGCAGTCCACAATGACGGTGACGCCGTTTTCCAGGGGGATAATGTCCTGCCGCATGGCCGTAGGCTCGTAGCTGCGAAGCCCCGCCACAATATCCTCCGGGTGCATCCCGGCGGCAAGGCCCACGGAAAAGGCCGCCAGGGCGTTATAGACGTTGTGCCGCCCCAAAACCGGGACCATGGCGGAGACCATTTTCCCGTAGAAACGCACGTCAAAGAAGGTTTTGCCGTCCTGCTCCAGGATGTTTTCCGCCTGGACGTCCGCCGTACCGGAGTTGATCCCATAGTAAATAATGTCCCGTTCCACCTGGTTATATACCTCGGCCAACAGCTTGTCGTCGGCGTTTAAGACCAAAGGGGCGGTGGAGTTCATGCCTTCCGTGATTTCCAGCTTGGCTTTTAAGATATTTTCCCGGCTGCCCAGGTTTTCGATGTGGGAAACGCCGATATTGGTAATGACCCCGACGCTGGGCCGGGCCGCCCGGGCCAGGACGGCGATTTCCCCCGGATGGGACATCCCCATTTCAATGACGGCGTTTTTGTAGCTGGAATCCAGCCGGAACAGGGTTTTGGGAAGCCCGATGTCATTATTCAGATTCCCCAGGGTTTTGAGGGTTTTCCCCTTCATTTGCAGCACCGCGCAGATCATATCCTTGGTGGAGGTTTTGCCCACGCTGCCGGTGACCCCCACCACAAAGGTGTGGAACAGCCCCCGGTAATACCGGGCAAGCTCCGTCAGCGCCTTCCGGGTGGACTCCACCACCAGCACCGGCGCCCCGGCAGCCATAGGTTTTTCGCTTATTACCGCCGACGCCCCGGCTTTTACGGCCTGGGGGATAAAGTCATGTCCGTCGAACCGCTGGCCCTTCAGGGCCACAAAGACGCAGCCCGGAACCACCTGGGAAGTGTCGGTCACAATATCGGTAATCGGGCAGTCGGCGGTGCATTCCGCGCCCACCGCCCCGGCAATCTGCCGCAGCTGCATATTCTCCAAAGGAAAGTCCTCCTTTTTATCCTGTGTTTTATGAAACGGCTAGTTTAAAGCCGCCAAAGCCTCCGCCACAATTTCCCGTTCGTCAAAATGGCGTTTTTCATGGCCGATGACCTGGTAATCCTCGTGGCCCTTGCCGCAGAGGACAATGGTGTCGCCGGGCTTGGCGTCCCGGATGGCCTGGAAAATGGCCTCCCGCCGGTCAGGGATGACGGCATAGGGGGTGCCGTGGCCCTCCACTCCCGGAAGGATTTCCCGGATAATGGCTTCCGGGTCCTCGGTGCGGGGGTTATCCGACGTGACGTAGACAAAATCCGCGTAAGCCGCAGCCGCAGCCCCCATCAGGGGGCGTTTTGTCCGGTCCCGGTCCCCGCCGCAGCCAAAGAGGGCCACCAGCCGGCCGTGAACCGTTTCTTTTAAGGAGGACAGGATGTTTTCAATGCTGTCCGGGGAGTGGGCGTAGTCGCAGATGACGGTGAAATCCCGGCCGGTAGGGATGATCTCGTTGCGGCCCCGGACGCCGGCCACTGCCCGGAGTGCGCCGGTAATGGTGTCCAGGCAGACCCCCAGCTGGAGGCAGGCCCCCATGGCCGCCAGGGCGTTGCGGACGGAAAAATCCCCCGGCATGGCGAATTTCAGCTTCCCTTCCACCCCTTCATAGCAGAAACGGAACTCCACGCTGTCGGGATGGTGCTGGACGTCAAAGGCCCGCAGCCCCGCCGTTTCCTCCTTCATGGAAAAGGCTAAAGCCGGGCAGGCGCACTGGGAAAGCAGGCGCTGTCCGTAGGGGTCGTCGGCGTTGATAACCGCCGTATCGCAGATGGAAAAGAGCTTTGCCTTTGCTTCAAAGTAATTTTCCATGGTTTTGTGGTAATCCAGGTGTTCGTGGCTCAAATTGGTAAACACCGCCACCTCGTAATGGCTGTCGCCGATGCGGTTTTGGTCCAAAGCATGGGAGGAAACCTCCATGACGCAGTACTCGCAGCCCTCTTTCACCATGTCCGCGTAAAGGGATTCCAGCTCCAGGGCGTCCGGCGTGGTTTTATCGGCGGGGATAATTTTATCCCCGATTTCATTCTGGATGGTGCCGATAAGCCCCACCTTTTTCCCAGCGGCCGTCAAAACCGCTTTAATCAATGTGGCAACGGTGCTTTTCCCTTTGGTGCCGGTAACGCCGATGAGACGCAGTTTCTTGGACGGATTGCCGTAAAAATTCGCCGCCATCCGGCTGTACGCCTTCCGGGTGTCCGAGGTCAGGATTTGCCCGGCAATTCCCAAATCCCGCTGGCAGACAATGGCCGCCGCTCCCTGCTCCAAGGCTTTCTGGGCGAAGTCATGGCCGTCCGCCGTGCCGCCGGCGATGCAGACAAACACATCTCCTTCCCCCACTTTGCGGGAATCGCAGGTCATGTTCCGGATTTCCCGGTCCTCAAAAGAACCGGCCGTTTCAACATTGGCAAGAAGCTCTGAAAGTTTCATTCCGATTTTCCTCCTGTTTCGGGGTTATTCCCCGTCCTCGCCCTGGATCAGGCATTCGATGGTGACCACGGTCCCTTTGGGCACCGACGCGCCGGCCTCCGTATCCTGGCTGGTCACCTTGGCGTTGCTGTTTTGGGCGGCGCCGCCGGTAATGCGGATATTTAGTCCCGCGTTGGTCAGCTGCTGGTTGGCCTGGGCGGGAGTCAGCCCCACCACATTGGGCACCGTGGCCGTTTCCATTTCCCGGTCATCCGTATAGAGGATGACGGTGCTTTCCCCGGCAACCTTGGCGCCGGATTTGGGGTACATGCTGACTACTTCCTTGCCTTCCCCGATGATGGTGCAGTTTAAGCCCTTGGTCAGCAGCTTGCTCTGGGCGGTCAGTGCGTCGGTGCCGATGAGGCCGCCGGGGACGCTGATATCCTGGGTTTTTTCATCTTCCTCAGAATACTGGGGCTGGATTCCCAGGTAAGGCAGAAGGTCAGACATTAAAGCCGAAACGGCGGGGGCAACCACAGTATTGGCGTATTCCGCGCCGGAAGTCGCCTCGTCTACCAAAATTAAGCAGGCCACCTGGGGATCGTCCACCGGGGCGAAGGCAAAGTAAGAAAAGATGTAAACATCTTCCTCTTTATTCAGCTTCTGGGCCGTACCGGATTTTCCGCCGATGCGGTAGCCCTTTACATAGGCGTTGGTGCCGCCGTTGGCGGAAACCACCTGCTCCAGAACCTCGCTCATGGTTTTGGAGGTTTCTTCTGAAATGACCTGGCGGCGGACTTGCGTGCCGAATTCTTCCACGGTATTCCCGTCGGAATCTAAGATTTTGCTGACCACATGGGGGGTCAGCAGCTTCCCGCCGTTAATAGCCGCTGAAGCCGCGGTAATCATCTGGATGGGCGTTACGGTGTTGGACTGGCCGAAAGAGCAGGACGCCAAACTGACGGCGTTTAACCGGTCCTCTGTATAATAGCTATTCTGAGCTTCGGCGGGCAGGTCGATGCCTGTTTTTTCCGTCAGGCCGAAGGCGTCGAAATACTGGAAGAACCGGTGTGCCCCCAGGGAGCTGCCGATGGAGATAAAGGCCGGGTTGCAGGAATTGACCACCGCTTCGGTGAAAGTCTGCAAGCCGTGGCCCGCGTGGTTATGGCAGTGGATGGGCCGGGGCCAGCCGTCTACCATGACGGAACCCTTGCAATTATAGCTGGAGTTTAAGGTCGCAGCCCCTTCCTCCAAAGCCGCAGAGGCGGTTACCACTTTAAAAACGGAGCCAGGCTCATAAATATCCGTAACGCCCTTATTCTTCCACTGTTTTTCCCGGGCCGCCTGCAAAGCGGCGGTTTTTTCGTCGCCGTCCGCCATGGCGTCAATAGCGGCGGCCGCAGCTTCATCCGTCAGGACGTAAGGCTCGTTTAAGTTGCAGTTGGGCATGGAGGCCATGGCCAGAATTCCTCCGGTGTTGACGTCCATGACGATTCCCGCAGCGCCTTCCGCCGGGGCGTGCTGGGCGATGGTGGCGCCCAGGGTCTTTTCCAGGTAATGCTGGGCCACCTGGTCGATGGTCAGCACCAGGGAGTTGCCGTCCTGGGCGGGATAATACTGCTCATAAGAAGTGGGCAGGGTTTCCCCCACGGCGTTTTTGGCCGAGATCTGGCGGCCGGGGGTGCCGGACAGGATGCTGTTGTACTCGGCTTCCAGGCCGTAAACGCCCTGGTTGTCATAGTTTGTAAAGCCGATGACGCTGGAAGCCAGGTCGTCGTAAGGGTAAAATCGCTTGGTGTTGACCTGCAAATAAATCCCGGCAATGTCGTTGTCCGCCACAAATGCCGTTACTTCATCGGCAACGTCCTTGACCACCTTGCGCTTTAATTCCCGGTACATGCTTTCGGTGTGGGTCAAATGCTCCTCAATGCTGGAAGGCTCGACTTCCAGGATTTCCGCCAGGCCGTCGATCATGGTCCGCTCATAGGCGTCCTTCTCCGCCTGGGAAAGATCGTTCCCTTCCTCATCCTTCAGGCTGTTTTTCGCTTTGTAAAAATCCTTGGGGGAAAGGATTACGTCCCAAACCGTGGCGCTCTGAGCCAGTACGTTCATATTGCAGTCGTAAATCGTCCCCCGGTTGGCTGTAATGCTGATATCCTGGAGCTGCTGGTCCGCCGCCCGGGCTTTCAATTCCTCCCCGGTAATTAAGGACCGGTAAACCAGATTGTAAAGGATCCAGCCTAAAAATACCGTCATAAAACAGCAAATCGCCAGCGTGCGCTGCTTCATCTTTTTTCCAGCTCCGTCTGCCATGGTGCACTTCCCCTTTCGCCGCATGATAACAAGAAGAGGTTAAGATTTTGCCATCTCAACCTCCCGCCATTTGATATGTATGGAAAAAGGCGCTTTTTTATGCAGCCTTTTGCAAAATCCCGCTGCATTTCCCACAGAGCGCAGCCTGTGGGACGCATCCGTACCTGGCGGCCCGGACGCGGCTTAAAACAGGTCCTGGATATAGCGGACAATCTGTTCAAAGATATTTTCTTCCGGTTTTGTGGCTTCCAGCTTGTTTTCCTGTTCCAGCTTCACATAGCTGACCTGGGAATTATCCGGTTTTACCATGCCGTATTCCCCTACCGCCTTTTCTTCAATTTCCGTCAAGGACATTTTCCCTTCCAGCTCCGTCTGCATCCGGACGTTTTCCGCCTGAAGGGTGTTTAGTTCTTCCTGTTTTGCCGCAATCTGGCCGTTTAACTCCGTAATTACCACCTGGCTGTAAAGCAGGGTAAATCCCATGAGCAAAGCCAGCGCCGCAACCATCACGATTTTCACCGGATGCACGGTCCTCTGGGCGGTACGGACGGTAAGCTTCGGGCTGGTCTTAGGAGTCTGCTCCTCAAATCGCTGCAAATCATAAGCCAGGTTGGTATTTTGTGTCATACAGGAAACGCCTCATTTCTTTATTACATTCCGTTGACAGGATCGGCCGGCTTATTCCGGCTGGCGGTCCTTGATTTTCTCGATCACGCGCAGCTTTGCGCTTTGGCTGCGCCGGTTGGCGGCCAGCTCTTCTTCATCCGGCAGGATGGGCTTCCGGCTGGGCAGCTTCCCCGCCGGGGTGTGGCCGCACACACACACCGGGAAATCCGGGGGGCAGATGCAGCCGCGGCAAAGGTCCGCGAATTTTTGCTTGACCATCCGGTCTTCCAGGGAATGGAAGGTAATGACGCAGAGCCTTCCGCCGGGGGATAAGGAGTCAAAAGCGGCGTCGATGCCCTGGGAAAGGGCGTCCAGCTCGGAGTTTACGGCAATCCGCAGAGCCTGGAAGGAACGCTTGCAGGGGTTTTTTTCCCGCCTGGCCGCCGCCGGCATGGAGGATTTGATGATCTCCGCCAGCTCCATGGTCCTTTCAATGGGGGCCTGTTCCCGCCGCCTTACAATGTTCCGGGCAATCTGCCAGGCGAATTTTTCCTCGCCGTACTCTCGAAAGATCCGGGCCAGTTCCGCGGCCGGGGCTTCATTGACCAAATCCCTGGCGCTGACCCCTTCCTGGGACATCCGCATATCCAAAGGCGCGTCCTTCTGGTAGGAAAACCCCCGTTCCGCCGTATCCAGCTGGTGGGAGGAAACCCCCAAATCCAAAAGCACGCCGTCCACCCTATCGATTCCAAGGGTATCCAGAACCTGGCGCATATCCCGGAAGTTGGCCCGCACCACCTGGGCGCAGGGGAACTGCGAAAGCCTTTGGGAAGCGGTTTCCACTGCGTCCGGGTCCTGGTCCAGGGAAATCAGCCGCCCTGTTGTCAGGCGGCGGGCAATTTCCGAGGAATGCCCCGCCCCTCCGGCAGTGCCGTCCACATAAATCCCATCCGGCCGGATATTCAGCCCCTCCATGCAAGGCTCCAACATCACCGGTATATGCTGAAATTCCATGATTCCCTCCATTTTTCGTTAAAAGCCGGCTTTCCGGACCAAATCCTTGATAAATTCCGGGCTTAATTCCTGCTGGATAGCGTCCCAGTCCTTTCTGGTCCAGATTTCACAGCGGTTGTCGGAACCGATGACCATGACTTCCTTTTCCACCTGGATAAAGTCCCGCAGGTTCTGGGGAATCACGATCCGCCCCTGCTTGTCCGGCTCGGCCTCGCAGGCGCTGGAAAAAAGGTAACGCTGCAAGGCGTCCATCTCCGAGGCAGGCAGAGCCGCCAGCTTTTTCCGGCGGGCCTCCCATTCCTCCAAGGAATATACGCAAAGGCAGCGGTCACCCAGCCCCTTGGAAATGATAAACCGTTCCCCCAAATCCTCCCGGAGCTTGGCCGGGAAGTTCAGGCGCCCTTTTACATCGACGCTGCAAGGATATTCCCCAATCAGCATCCCGGCCGCCTCCTTCCCAAAGCTCCCTTTCGCAGGGATTCCTGCTTCAAATTGTGGAACTGCTCACCATTTCACACCGCTATTCACCACTAATCTATATTATAACCATTCCCAACGCAATTTGCAACTACTTTTTTTAGCGAAAACAGCGGTTAGACCTTCGTTCACACTTTTTTTACAAATTATTTGGCAACAGATGGAAATTTGTTCAGATAAAACAAAAGACAGGCTTCAAAAAGCCTGTCGCAGCCTGTCGAAAAACCTCTTTTAAAAGTAAAACTGTACAAAAAAGAGAACGGAAAGTTTTCGCCCGCCTTTTAAAAAAGCTGGACCAAAACTTTCCTTTTTGTGCAGCACTTCTTTCAAAAAAGCCGGTTGCACATTGCCAATAAAACCATCTTCTTCCAGATTGTAGGGGCCGGGTTGCCCGGCCCGCCTTTTCAGTCGCCGGCGGAAACACCCAGCCAGCTGTTTTGATGATTTCCGGCTATCCCCCAAAAATCCGCAGAAATTCCTCCACCTCGCTTTGGCGGATGTTGTGAATCCGCATCCGCCGCCTTTTTTCGGAAAAGGGGTAGATAATCACATCGGAGCATTTGGACATTTTTTGAAAAAGGGACTGCTGGGTTTCGATTTTGGCGATTTTATCCTTGTGGAGGGCAACCGTATAAAAGGCGTATCCGAAGGTGAAGCGGAAGGTGAAGCTGTCCCCCCGGACGCCGATGCCCACATGGAAATAAGCGGCGATTTTTACAAAGAGCCACCAGACCGCCGGAATTTCCGCCATGATGCCGAAAAACAGGTTCAGCTGCCGCAGATTTGGAAAGAAATACCACAGCCCGCCAAACAGGACGGCAAAAACCAGCATCAGGGTCAAAGGCGGGATCAAAAACCGGGTCAGTACCTTAATATAAGGCTTATATTTCCGGGGGCTTACCTTGATTTCCGGCAGGATCAGCCGGAGGGTGCGCTTTAAGTCCTGTTTCTCCACCGCCGGGAACAGCACCGCCATCTCGTTTTTCTCCTTGCCGTAGCCGGTGCAGTTTAAGAATGCGGAACAGAATCCGCAGAGGATGGTCATAAGGCTCTGGCGCAGCTGAACGTAGTTCACCCGCTCCACCGCCATGTAGGCCTCTTTTTTGGTAATGACCCCCACTTTGACCGCCAGCATCCGCTTTTCCCGCCGGGCATGGAACCCCAGGTGGCTCACCAATGTCATAAGGAAGGCGATGCCCCACCCTCCCAGCAGGACCGCGGCCAGCATGGCGGCTGCCGGCGGAAGGTTGAAGGCCAAAATTTGGATGAGCCGTGTGATGGAATCCATCAAAAGCTTTTCAAAGGCTTCCCCCAGGACTTTGCCGCTTTGGCTGATAAAGGTTGCCGCAAAAAGGACGCCGGTCAGGGTATTGGAGGTAATCAGGGACAAAATGGCGATATACAGCGCCCGGGGATGGTAAATCCGGACGCCTTTCGGTCCCCCTTCCCCCTCCGCCAGACGTTTGGTGCAGGCGGCTAAAATTTCATCCGCCCTGTCCCGGCGCAGAAGCAAAACCGCGTCCGCGCTGGAACTGCTGCCCCCGTCCGTTTCCATCCGCAGCCGGACGATTTTCAAAGGCCGCAGGTAAAAGGGGGCTTCCAGGGTGACGGAAGAAAGGTTTTTAAAAGGAAGATACCGGGCCTTCTGAACAAAAAAGCCGCTTTCTACATAAATTCCCTTGAGGCGCAGGCTGTACCGGATAGCGCTCCACTGGATCACCCCAAACAGCACGATGAGGAAAACCACCAGAAGGTCCATCCACGCGCCCCTGACCCACATGAGCACGTTGCCCCGCAAAAGCAGCAAAGAACGCAGCAAAGGGAAAATCAGCAAAACCAGGTACTTGGAAAAGGCGTATACAATATAAAGGGGGTGCTGCCGTTTCAAATCATTCATGGCCCGCCCCCTTCTCCGAAAAGAGCCGCGGCCCAACCGCCGGGCAGCGGGGCGTAATATCTTTTAACAGGGCTTCCGCATCCTGAATGGGCAGGAAAGGGATCACCATGCTGCCCCCCATGGAGCGGACAACCAGAGTCCGGGTCCGGAACAGAAGCGAAAAGGGGGACCGGACAACGGTTACATATAAAACAGCCCGGCGCATAACCCGGTTCCGGGTCAAAAAAATAAACCCGCACTGGTATTCCACATAGTCCTCTCCCGTCCGGTAGCGGCAGTTTTCATACCGCAGGGGCAAATATAAAAAGGCAGCCAGCACCAGAGCAAGGCCGTCCAGCCACAAAAGCAGGTACCAGAAAAAACTCCGGCTGGGCAGCAGGAAATCAACGCCCCATGCCAGCAAAGCCGCCGCCAAAAGCGCCGCGGCTTCCCAAACAACCAAGGCTTTCCAGGAAATCTGTCCTTCCATACCCATATCCTCCCACCGTACATTGTTTTATTATTGTACCACAAACAGCCGGGAAATTCAAACCTTCCCGTTTTCTCTCCACACATTATTTACATTTCCTTTACGCACAAAATACCGCGGCCATACTTGAATATGCTTTTTACTTGACAAATTTTCCGGTATAATCAAGTTGTAATCAAGAAAAGGAGAGATCAATATGAAAAAGATGACTTCTGTACTGATGGCGGGCCTGTTTGCCGCTATGACTCTTGCCAGCTGCGGCGGTAACGGCGCTTCTTCCACTACCACCGAAAGCTCCTCCGCTGAATCTTCTTCCGCTGCAACCGAATCTTCCGCTGAAGCTGAATCTTCCGCTGAAGCATCCACAGAAACCACAGCTTTAAGCGGCACCGTTTCCATGTCCGGCTCCACCTCCATGGAGATCGTTGCCAAAGCTCTGGCTGAATCCTTTACCAGCCTGTATCCCGACGTTACCGTGGACGTCCAGCTGGGCGGCTCCTCCACCGGCATCCAGAACGCCCTGGAAGGCGTTTCCGACATCGGCAACGTGAGCCGCGACCTGGCCGAGGATGAAACCGGCCTGACCCCCCACGAAATCGCTCTGGACGGCATCGGCATCGCCGTAAACCCGGAAAACCCTGTGGAAAACCTGACTCTGGAGCAGATCGCGGACATCTACACCGGCGAGATCACCAACTGGTCTGAAGTCGGCGGCGAGGACCTGGAAATCTATGTGGTAGGCCGTGAAGCCGGTTCCGGCACCCGGGACGCTTTCGAAAGCATCGTAGGCGTTGAGGATGTGGCCGCTTACGACTCCGAGCAGACCTCCACCGGTTCCGCTAAAACCACTGTCGCCACCACTCCCGGCGCTATCGGCTATGTTTCCTTTGACTCCATCGACGACACTGTAAAAACCGTCACCGTAAACGATGTGGCCATCTCTCTGGAAACCATCCAGGACGGCTCCTACGTTCTCCAGCGTCCCTTCCTCATGGTCACCAAAGAAGGCGCGGAGCTTTCTGAAGCTGCTCAGGCGTTCTTAGACTACACCCTGAGCGACGAAGGCCAGGCAGTCTGCGAGCAGGTTGGCCTTGTCCCTGTGAAATAATTACGGAATAAGAAAGGATTTTTTCCATGACGGATACAAAGCCTGCCCTGTCCTCCGCCCCGAAGGCGCAGGGCGTCCCGGAACGGAACCCATCTTTGTCCTCCGCGAAAAGAGCAAAGGGCGTCATTGAACGGGTTATGAACATCATTTTCTTTGTCTGCGGCGTGGCTTCCGTCCTGTGCGTGGCCGCCATCACCATCTACATGGTGGTGTCCGGCCTCCCGGCCATCCGGGAGGTAGGGCTGTGGGATTTCCTCACCGGGACGGTTTGGGCCCCCACTGCGGAAACACCCCAGTTTGGCATTCTGCCCATGATCCTCACCACCATTTTAGGCACCTTCGGGGCCATTGTGGTGGGCGCGCCCTTGGGGCTGTTTACAGCGGTGTTTATCTGCTACCTGGCTCCCAAAAAATCTCAGGCCTTTTTAACCTCCGCTGTGGAGCTGCTGGCCGGCATTCCCTCCGTCATTTACGGCTTAGTGGGCATTACGGTGCTGTCTCCCCTGGTGGCTAAGACCTTTGATCTGCCCTCCGGCGCTTCCCTGTTCACTTCGATTATCGTGCTGGCCATTATGATCCTGCCCACCATCGTCAGCGTAACCATCACTTCCCTGCGGGCTGTTCCCCAGGAATACTACGACGGTTCCCTGGCCCTGGGCGCGACGTCTATGACATCCATTTTCAAAATGAACATCCGGGCCGCCAAATCCGGCATTATCACCGGCATTGTGCTGGGTATCGGCCGCGCCATCGGCGAAACCATGGCCATCATTATGGTTTCCGGCAACGTGGTGAATATGCCCAACCTTTTCGGCAGCGTCCGGTTCCTGACCACCGGTATCGTGTCGGAAATGAGCTATGCCGCCGGCCTGCACCGGGAAGCCCTGTTCAGCATCGGCCTCATCCTCTTTATCTTTATCTTTGCTATCAACCTGATTCTCACCGGCATCCTGAAAAAGGGCGCCAAGCAATAAAAACCGCATCAGAAAGGATTCGATGATATGACTGTCAATACTGCCGCCAGATCCGCTGCCGTCGCCGCGCGGCGGCCCCGCTCCCTTACCGAAACCCGTTTCCGGCCCATGGACCTGATCCTCAAGTGCCTGTGCATTCTGGCGGGGGCAGTTACCATCGCCATGGTTGCAGGCCTCATCGGGTACATTCTGGCAACCGGGCTTCCCAATGTAACCTGGGAATTCCTGACCACCGAGGAAAGCGCGTTAAACCGCACCTACGGCATCCTGCCCAACATTATCAACACCCTGTACACCATCGTCATTACCTTGGTTGTTGCGGCCCCTCTGGGCGTCGGCGGGGCTATCTACCTGAATGAGTACGCCAAAAAAGGCCGCCTGACCAAGATCATCGAATTCACCACCGAAGCTCTGGCCGGTATCCCCTCTATCATCTACGGCCTCTTCGGCATGATGGTTTTCAACAATACCTTCGGCTTTGGCTACTCCATTATTTCCGGCTGCTTGACCTTGTCCATTATGGTGCTGCCCACCATTATCCGTACCACCCAGGAAGCCCTGCGCACTGTCCCTGTGGGCTACCGGGAAGGGGCCGCGGGCCTGGGCGCTTCCAAATGGCACACCATCCGCACCATCCTGATCCCCTGCTGCAAGGGCGGCATCATCACCTCCCTGATCCTCAGCATCGGGCGCATCGTCGGCGAATCCGCCGCGCTGATCTTCACCGCCGGCATCGCCGCCAACCTGCCCACTAACTGGCTGACCCATGCAGGCTCCTCCGGCGCCACCTTTGCCGTACAGCTTTACCAGTATGCGGACCAGGGCCGGAACGACGTAAGCTTCGCCATTGCGGCGGTGCTGGTGATCCTGGTGCTCGCCATTAACCTTCTTGCCCGTCTTTGCAGCGGCCGGAAAAAAGCTTAACAATCCGTCCGGGCGGCTGCTGTGCCGCCCTTTTTTACTGCTTAAGTTTCACGAAACTGAAAGGAATTATCCGTTATGACTGATAAAATGACCGCAACCCACCTGGACTTTTACTATGGCCAGACACACGCCCTCAAGGATGTCACTTTGCCTATCAAGGAGCACCGCGTCACCGCTTTTATCGGCCCCTCCGGCTGCGGCAAATCCACCTTCCTGCGGACCCTGAACCGGATGAACGACCTGGTGGAGGGCACCCGGGTGGAAGGGGAAATCCTCTTGGACGGCGAAAACATCTATGCCCCCAACGTGGACGTCACCACCCTGCGCAAACGGGTGGGCATGGTGTTCCAGCGCCCCAACCCCTTCCCTATGAGCATTTATGACAATATCGCCTACGGCCCCCGTCTCCACGGCATTCGGAAAAAATCGGATTTGGACGCCATTGTGGAACAGAGCCTAAAAGGCGCGGCCCTCTTTGACGAGGTAAAGGACCGCTTAAAACGCTCCGCCCTCTCCCTTTCCGGCGGCCAGCAGCAGCGGCTGTGCATCGCCCGGGCTTTGGCCGTGGAGCCGGAAGTCCTCCTGATGGACGAACCTACCGCCGCTTTGGACCCCATTTCCACCCAGAAGGTGGAGGAGCTGATTCTGGAGCTGAAAAAAGCCTACACTGTGGCCATTGTTACCCACAATATGCAGCAGGCCGCCCGTGTTTCCGATTTCACCGCTTTCTTCTTAGTGGGCGAGATGGTGGAATTCGATGAAACCCACCAGATTTTCAACGCTCCGGCGGATAATAGAACCGCCGACTATATCGGCGGACGTTTCGGTTGATTTTCCAGTTTACAAACCGCCCTTTTGCGTGATATAATAAAGGAAGCAGCATAAATCCATACTGCTTCGAGGAGGAACCCCCATGGCAACGATCTACGTTGTGGAAGATGATGAAAACATCCGTCAGTTGGTGGCGACGGCCCTTCAGGCCTTCGGCTATCAGGTAAAGGCCTTTGAGGACGCCGGAAGCGGCCTTGCGGCTTTGAAGGAAGCTACGCCGGACTTAATGCTTTTTGATCTGATGCTGCCGGATATGGACGGCGTGGAGGCGGTCCGGCAGATCCGGGCGGAACCTGCGTTTGCTGATCTTCCCATCATGATCCTGACTGCGAAAAATTCAGAACTTGATAAAGTCACCGGTTTGGACGCCGGCGCAGACGATTACCTGACCAAACCCTTCGGCATCCTGGAATTGAAAGCCCGGGTGCAGGCCCTTTTGCGCCGCACCTCCCGGAGCCGGAAGCCTTCGGTGCTCACCGGCCAGGATTTGGAAGTCAACTGCGACACCCGGGACGTCCTCAGAAACGGAGAAAAAATTGAATTGACCTTTAAGGAATTTGAGCTTTTAAAGCTGCTGATGGAAAATTCCGAACGGGTTATGACCCGTTCGGAGCTGCTGAATCTGGTGTGGGGCATCGACTTTGAGGGGGAAACCCGCACCTTGGATATGCACATCCGCACCCTGCGTCAAAAGCTGGGCGATGACGCCGATAATCCCCGCTACATTCACACAGTGCGCGGCGTTGGCTACCGGTTTTGCTCATAACCCCTTCCGCCCGCCTTTTTGGCGGGATTTTTTGTCAGCAAGGAGGATGCCATGAAACAACCTTTCGTCAACAGCCCTTTTTGGCGGCAAATCACCGGGGTGGCCTTAGGCGGCGCTCTGGCGCTTTTGGGGATGGAGGCGTGGAAACGCCGGAGCGGCCTGGCAGCTTTGCCCTTTCTTCTTTTTTTTATCCTGTGCCTTGCCTTGCTGGTGTGGCTTATTATCCGCTCGGCTGTCCGGAACACGGAACGGGAACAGCAGCAGGAAATCGCCCTGGTCACCAAGCTTTTAGCTGAACGCCAGGAGGGGTTCGCCTTCCACCCGATTCAGGAAAATATGACGGTGGAAGTTTCCGACCTCTGCCAGCAAATCCGCAAAATCTGCAACCGGCTGCTGCTGACCCGTTACCGGCTCCAATCCCGGGAAAACCGGGTCCGGTTCATTTTCGCCAACTTAAACGAGGGCTTTGTCCTGCTGGACCAGAAGCGCCACGTTTTGAGCTACAACCACATTGCCCAGCAGATCCTGGGCATCCCCGACGAATCGGAGAACAAGCTGGTGCAGGAGGTGATCCACAGCCACAGGATTCAGGAAGGGATTTCCTATGTGCTGGAAGGCAGGGACTTTTCTGCTTTTGACATCCATCTGCCGGACGGGCGCATTTTCAGCATCCAAATCCGTCTGGTGAAGCAGGAGGAGCCACGGCGGAAATGCAGCGTGCTGATTTTAGCTTTGGACGTCACCGCCGACCGGACCGCTTTGCAGCAGCGCCAGGACTTTTTCTCCAACGCTTCCCATGAAATGCGTACCCCTATCACCTCCATCCTGGGATTTTCCGAAATGCTGGAGCAGGGCATGATTTCCGACCCGGAACAGATGGCCCAGAGCGTCCATATCATCCGGCGGGAGGCTTCCCGGATGTCCCGGATTATCAACGATCTGCTGTTTATCTCCAAGCTGGAAAACGAGGACGAGCCTACCGATGCCCCGCCCATCAACGTGCTGGAAATCGCCCAGGAAATCAAGGAAACCTTAACGCCGGATATGCAGGAACGGAATATCACCATGGAAATTTCCGGCGGCAACTTCCAGGCGGCAATCCCCTACAGCCACCTGCACAGCCTGCTGGCGAACCTGATGCAGAACGCCGTCAAATACAATGTGGAAAACGGCTCCGTCTGGGTGCGGATTGAAACGGACGGGCGGCTTTTGCGCATCGGCGTCCGGGACACCGGCATCGGCATCCCGGACGAGATGAAAACCCGGGTGTTCGAGCGGTTTTTCCGGGTGGACAAGGGCCGCAGCCGGGGCGTCGGCGGCACCGGCCTGGGACTTTCTATTGTAAAGCACCTGGTCACCCTGTACCACGGCTCCATTTCCCTGGACAGCACCCTGGGCAAGGGCAGCTTTTTCCAGCTGACCTTACAGCTTCCCACCCCCATTGTCCCGGCTTCATAAGGCGGAATTTATCAAAAAGGCGGTATGCCCCCAAACAGGAAGCATACCGTCTCTTCTTTTATTTGACTTTGGAATACAGGGTTTTGGTGCTGACGCCGGGGATCATGCCCAGTTTTCCGGACAGGGCGCTGATGGCTTCCCCCGGCGCGTCCACCACCACGCTGATAATGGACAGCCCTTTTTCCCGGTAAGGCAGGCCCATGCGGCCGATAATATAGCGGCTATACTGGTGGAGGATGCGGTTGATGCGCTCCGCCGCTTCGGCGTCCTCCACCATGATGCCGATGAGGGCGATTCTGGTTTCCATCCTGTTCAATCCTCCGGGTAATCCCCCCGGCTCACCACCGGTTCATAACCAATGGCCGCGGCTTCCTCCCGCATTTTCTGCACGCTGTCGGAGGGAGCGTCGCCGGAGCCGATTTTATTGTCGTAAAGCAGGTAATTTTTCCGCACATCCTCCGGGGAAAGGTTTGGCATCACCACATTGGCCCCCGCCAGGATTCCCAGCTGCCGCCCCCCCAGGGCGTCCGGCCCTCCAGGGGAAATGGTGCCCAAAGCCGTGGTGGCGGGCAGCAGCACCTTGGGGTGCATGAGCCGTACAATGCTCAGCAAAAAGAGAGTATCCTCCAAGGTCCCCGGTTTCCGGTCCCGGAAAGGAGTGTCATGATGGGGGATAAAGGGGCCGATGCCGATCATCTGGGGCCGGAACTTCTGCATAAACAGCAAATCTTCGGCGACATTTTCCGCCGTTTGGTACGGGGAACCCACCATAATCCCGCAGCCGGTCTGGAACCCCAGTTCCTTCAAGTCGGAAAGGCAGCGGAGCCGGTTTTCCAGCCGCAGTTCCGGCGGATGCAGCTTGGCATAATGGTCGGGGGAAGCCGTTTCGTGCCGCAGCAGGTACCGGTCGGCCCCGGCTTCCCGGAAACGCCGGTAGCTTTCCCGGCTTTTTTCCCCAATGGACAGGGTGACGGCGCAGTCCGGAAATTCCCCCTTGATAGCCGAAACCAGCTCCACCACCCGGCCGTCGGTAAAATACGGGTCCTCTCCCCCTTGCAGGACAAAGGTGCGGAACCCCTGGCTGTATCCCCACCGGCAGCAGTCCAGAACCTGGGAAAGCTCCATGCGGTAGCGGCTGGCGTTTTTGTTGCTCCGGCGGATGCCGCAGTAAAGGCAGTCGTTTTTGCAGTAATTGGTAAACTCAATAAGCCCCCGGAAATAAATCTGTTTCCCAAACTGCCGGGTGGCGGTTTCTCTTGCAAGATCTGCTGCAAACTGCCGCTCCTCCGGTGTATAGCTGCCCAAAAGGGCCGCCAGCTCCCCCTTTTCCAGGATTTCCCCCTGGGACAGCCGTATAATCCGCTGCTGGTTTTCCGTCATCAATGTTCTCCCCATTCTATTCCGAAGCCCATCCGGGCCGTTTTATCCTATCCAGTATACCACGAAAAGGCCCTTTTGCGCAAGGACAATCTTTGGAAAATCACCCGGAAGCCGGGCCGCAGCCATTGTGCCATGTACCGGATTTTGTTTCGGAAAAATCGCCGGGCCGGGAAACCCGGCCCCTACAGCTCCCCGCCTGGACATCATTTCGGGAACCCTGTGCCGGAAACGGCGGTTCATCCCGCCGTTCACAAACCTGGCGCGTGGCACAACGGCCGCGGCGAATTATCACCAGCGATTCGCCGGTTGGTTTTACAAAAAAACGAGGGCCAGAAAATCCAGCCCTCGTTTTTGTTCTATTTTATGACACCAGCTGCGGTATTCTATCACTGGCGGTTCGCATCCACGGCCAAACAGCAACTTCGGGGAACCTCTGCCAAAGGCGCGCAGCTTGTCGCGCGCCAGCCAAAATTCAGCGCGTAACTGCTCAGCCGCGGCGTCTTACGAGTGGCGGTTCGCCACCATCAGGTTGCAAATGGATTCGGAGAAGGCCACCGGGTCCTCAATGGGCAGCCCTTCAATGAGCAGGGCCTGGTTGTAAAGGAGGTTTGCGTAGGTTTTCACCTGCTCCGCATCGGTGGCAAAGAGGTTTTTCAGGGTTTCAAAGACCGGGTGAGAGGGATTCAGCTCCAATACCCGCTGGGCTTTGACCTGCTGGCCGCTACCGGGCATGGTATTTAACACCTTTTCCATTTCCAGAGAAATGCCGCCGTCGGCGCTTAAGCAGACAGGGTGGGATTTCAAACGGCCGGACAGCCGGACGTCGGTGACTTTTCCCTCCAAGGCATCCTTCATCATCCGGAGCAGCTCCTTGCTTTCCTCGGCCTTTGCTTTGGTTTCATCGGTTTCGGCAGCTTCCTCGATGCCCAAATCCTTGTCGGCGGCGGAGCGGAATTCCTTGCCGTCAAAGTCCCGCATCATCTTCAAGGCGAATTCATCCACATCGTCGGTCAGGTACAGGATTTCGTAGCCGTGGTCTTTTAACAGCTCCGTCTGGGGCAGGCGGTCGATTTTTTCCACGGTTTCGCCGCAGGCATAGTAAATGTATTTCTGTTCCTCTTTCATCCGTTCCTTGTATTCCGCCAGGGTTACCAGCTTCTTTTCAGAGGAGGAGTAGAACATAAGCAGGTCCTGCAAAACGTCTTTATGGGCGCCGTAATCGCTGTACGCGCCGTATTTCAAGGTCAGGCCGAAGGCTTTGTAGAAGGTTTCGTATTTCTCCCGGTCTTTGTCCAGCATCCCCTTTAATTCGCTCTTGATCTTCTTTTCCAGACGGTCGGCGATGAGCTTCAGCTGCCGGTCATGCTGGAGCATTTCCCGGGAAATGTTCAAAGACAGATCCTGGGAATCCACCAGGCCCCGGACAAAGCTGAAGTAATCCGGCAGAAGGTCGGCGCATTTGTCCATAATCAGCACGCCGCTGGCGTAAAGCTGGAGGCCCTTCTGGTATTCCTTGGTGAAGAAGTCAAAGGGCGGACGGCCGGGGATAAAGAGCAGGGCGTTATAAGTAGCGGCCCCTTCGGTGCTGGAATGGATGGTCAGCAGGGGGTCCTGGAAATCGAAGAATTTTTCCTTATAGAAGTTGTTGTAATCCTCGGGCTTTAACTCATTGCGGTTCTTTTTCCAGATGGGAACCATGCTGTTCAAGGTCTCCACTTCGGTGTACTGCTCATATTCCGCCGGTTTTTCCTCGGTACCGGTGCCTTCCTTCATGCGGCTCTTTTCCACTTCCATTTTGATGGGATAGCGGATATAGTCGGAGTATTTCTTGACCAGGCCCTGGATCCGGTAGCTGTCCAGGAACTCGTCGTAATTTTCCTCCTCGGTGCTGGGCTTAATGGTCAGGATAATGTCGGTGCCGTGGCCGTCCTTCTGGGTTTCCTCAATGCTGTACCCCTCCGCGCCGGCAGATTCCCATTTCCAAGCCTTGTCGGAGCCGTAGGGCTTGGAAATCACCGTCACCTTGTCGCTGACCATAAAGGCGGAATAAAAGCCCACGCCGAACTGGCCGATAATGTCGATGTCCTCGTTGGCGGCGTTTTCCTTTTTGAAGGCCAGGGAACCGCTTTGGGCGATGGTGCCCAGGTTGTTTTCCAGGTCGTTTTCGTCCATGCCGATGCCGTTGTCGCTGATGGTCAGGGTCCGGGCGTCCTTATCCACGGAAATTCGGATGGAGAAATCGTCCCGGTTCAAGCCGGTGAGGTTTTCGTTCAATGAACGGTAATACAGCTTATCAATGGCGTCGCTGGCGTTGGAAATCAATTCCCGGAGGAAGATTTCCCGATGGGTGTAAATGGAGTGGATCATCATATCCAGCAGACGTTTGGATTCCGCTTTAAATTCTTTGTTGGCCATGTCAACCATTCCTGCCTTTCAAAATTGGCACTCGAATAGCGCGAGTGCTAAGTCATTACCATTATGATACCCCTTTCCCGGGAAAAAATCAAGGGGAAAGGGGTATTTTTCAAGAACTATTTACATTTCTTTCACAAATCCGGCCAACTTCGCCGTCAAATGTTATGTTTTGTCCATTTGCCGCTTTTGAACCGGAAAAAGGTCATAGCCAGGCGGCAGAACTGGTCGATGGCCAGGCCGATCCAGGCGCCGGTGAGGCCCATTCCTAACGGATAGCAGAACAGCCAGCCGCTGAAAGGCCGGAAAAAGGCCACGCTGATTAGGGAAACCAGGGCCACAAACTTGGTATCCCCGCCGCCCCGGAGACAGCCGGAGTAAATCACCTGGGTGATCTGCATAAAGACGATGACGGCAATCATGTCCATAATCATCATGCCGTAATCCAAAATCTCCGTATCGTTTGAAAACAGCTGGAAAATCAGCCCGCCGCAGGTGACGTAGACCGCACAGAGGATTATAGAGAAGGCAAGGCCCATCCGCTGGCAGACAGCGCCGTAAATCTTGGCTAAATCCTGCCGCTTCTCCCCTAAGCTCCGGCCTACTAAGGCCACTGCCGCCACGGAAAGGCCGTCTCCGAAGGAAAAGGAGATACTCATAATGTTCATGCCCACCTGGTGGGCGGCAAAAGCGTTGGTGCCTAAGTTTGCCACGATGATGGCGTAGGTGAGGAAGCCGATCCGCAGGAAAATCTGCTCCGCCAGGGTGCTGGAACCCAAGTCAGCCAAAGCCCCCAGGGAACGCCGGTCAAAGCCGATTTTCTTTACAGACCGCAGGCTCAAAAAACGGTCCCGCTTCAGCACGGAAAAAATGCTCATGCCGCAGGCAAACACAGTGCCGATAACCGTGGCGATGGCGGCGCCTGCAACCCCCAGTTTGGGGAATCCAAAATTCCCGCCGATGAGCAGGTAGTTAAAAACAATGTTGACCCCGTTGGACACCAAGTTGGTCCGCATGGCGATTTTGGTGTTGCCAGCCCCCCGCTGGGCCGCGTTGATGACCATGGAAATGACGTTAAACACCATGCCGCCGGAAATGATGCGGAAGTAGGAAACGGCGTATTCATGGGTATCCGCCTTGGAGCCGGCCAGCCGGATAATGGGGTCGGCGAAAACCACGGCCGCGATGCTGATGACAACGGTCAGAATCATGGTGATAATCAACGCCTGGACCAAAATACTGTTGGCGCTTTCCCGGTTGTTCTCCCCTCTCCGCCTTGCCACCAGGGCGGAAACCGCCACGTTCAGGGAGATGAAAACGGCCAGGCAGATGAACTTAGGCTGGGTGGTGAGCCCCACCGCCGCAATGGCGAAGGAACCGAGAGAACTGACCATCACTGTGTCAATAAGCCCCACCAGCGCTACCAGGAAGGATTCCAAAATGGAGGGCCAGGCCACCAGCAGGGCGTTGCGGAACATGGCGCGGCCCGGAGGGATGTCCCCCAAAGGCTGGGAGCCGTGAAGGAAACGTTTGACATCAAACAACCGGTCGGCAAGGGAACCTGCGGCCGCCATGAAACCACCATCTTTCTGAAAATTTTTTATGAACAAAAGTTGCGTTGAGAACAATTTTACCACAAATCCGTTCCCAACGCAACTTATTTTCAGAAAATCAGCAATTTCGACAATGACCGCGCAGCCCGGCTATGGGGTTTACTGAAGCTGGCCGCCCAGGTAAATCTCCTCCAGGTCGTACTGGAAGCTGGGGACCACCAGCAGGTCCGCCATTTTGCCCACGGTGATGCTGCCGAAATCCTTGTCCAGCTTGGCGGCTTTGGCGGGGTTGATGGTGGCGGCCTTCAAGGCGGCTTCTTCCCGGACGCCGAAGGCGATGGCCCGCTGGACGGCGATGCGGCTGTCAATGACGGAACCGGCGATGGTGCCGTCCTCCAGGGTGGCCTTGCCGTCCTTCACATGGACTTCCTGGCCCCCCAGCTCGTAAACGCCGTTAGGGCAGCCTGCCGCCCGCAGGGAGTCGGAGATGAGGCAGATCCGGTCCTCGCCCAGTTCCTTAAAGGTGGAGCGGATCACGGCGGGGTGGATGTGGAACCCGTCGCAGATCAGCTCCGCGTAAGTGTTGGAGTCAAACACCGCCCCGACGACGCCGGGGGCCCGGTGGGTAAAGCCGGTCATGGCGTTGTACAGGTGGGTGTTGCTGACGGCCCCGGCTTCATAAGCCGCCATGGCGGTTTCATAGCCGCCGTTGGTGTGGGCCACGCAGACGGTGCAGACCTTGCTTGCCTTGCGGATAAAGTCCAGGTTGCCGGGGATTTCCGGGGCAACGTCCACCAAACGGATGCGGTTTCCGCTGGCTTCGTTCAATTTCTGAAACGCTTCAAAGTCCGCAGGGACGACGTATTCGGCGATGTGCGCGCCCTTTTTCTCCACGGAAATAAAGGGGCCTTCCATATTGATGCCGATAATCCGGGCGCCGTGGGTTTGGTTATCCGCGAATTCCCGGTATGCGGTGAAAATTTTTGCCAATTCTTCCAGAGGAAGGGTCATAGAGGTGCCCAGGGCCGTGGTGACCCCCGCCTTTAAATAGGTGTCCGCCATGGTCTGGTAAGCTTCCCGGGCGGCGTCGCAGAAATCGCAGCCCCCGCAGCCGTGAGTGTGGATGTCAATAAACCCGGGAACCAGCTTTTTGCCGGTCAAATCCTTCACCGGTTCGCCGTTTGCAGGGAGGTTCTCCCCGATTTCCGCGATCCTTTCCCCCTTTACCCGGACGTCCAGGCGTTTGAAAACCCCGGCGTCTGTAAAAACCAGCCCGTTTTTAAATAACATGATATTTTCCTCCTTATTTCCCGGATTTTCACCGGGACGCATATGCTTGCTTACCTTTATTGTAACACGATTTTCCCCAGGGAGCAATCTATTTTGAAAAAATTTTGGAAAGCCCTTGACAAATCGTTCAATATGCTTTATAATTCAATTAAATTTGAACGTTCAATTTTTGAACGGAAGGAGAAAAAAGAATGGACGATCTCTTTTCGGTTTTGTGGGCGGTAAACCGGACGCCGGTAACCAACCAGCGGAGCCTGGCGGGGCAGCTGGAAATGTCGGTGGGCAAGGTCAACAGCCTTTTAAAGGAAGCTGAGGAACAGGGGCTTCTGAACACGGTCAAGGAGGGCAAAGGCTCCCGCTTCCTGCTGACGGACGACGGACGGCAGAAGCTGGAGCGGGCCATGCTGAGCCGCCGCCAGGGGAAGCTGGCCCTGGAAAAGGAATGCGGCCCCCTCCGCACCGCTGTGATCCTGGCCGGCGGGAAACGGGAGGATTTTGAACAGCCTGCCGCCTTGCTCCCCTTGGGGGAAGGGACCGTCATCAGCCGGATGGTGCAGGTTTTGGAAAGCTGCGGCATGGACCGGGTTCTCATGATCGGCGGGCACTGCTGGGAAAAGCTCCGGGATGAATTTTCCGGCAAGCAGAATGTGACGGTCGTGGAAAACCCCCGGTACAAGTGGTCCGGCACCATGCAGGCCCTGAAGCTTTTGGAAGGGAAGCTTTCCGAGGATTTCCTCCTGCTGAAAAGCGACCTGGTTTTGGAGCGGCGGGGGGTTCAGGCCCTGACGGAGGGAAAAGATCCCTTTGCGGCCCTGCTGGCGGCCCCCTCGGGATTGGGGGACGAGGCTTTTGTGGAGCTGGACGGGGACGGGGATATTTTCCGCATCAGCAAGGACATCCACCAAATCAACCGGGTTCAGGGAGAGCTGACGGGGATGTTCCGGGTGCCTGCCCAGGTGTTCCGGATGATGCTGGAGTATTTTGCGGAAAACGAAAACCCCTACCTGAATTTCGAATATGTCTTAGAAAATATCGGGCGGCTTTACGGCTTCAAAGGCCGGATGGTGGACGACTTGGTGTGGGCCAAGGTGGAAACCAAAAACGACTACGAAAAACTGGCCAACATTATCTACCCCCGAATCCAGCGGAAAGAAAAGGAAATGCAGGAGCAGTACGCGGCGCAAACCCTCTGCGGGGCTTTGGGCGTATCCCGGGAGGAAATCGCGGAGATCCTCTTTGCAGGGGGGCTTACCAACACCAACTACGATGTGCACATGGCAAACGGGAAACGGTACATTCTGCGGCTGCCCGGCCGGATGACCGAAAGCCTCATTGACCGCCGGACCGAAAAGCAAAACGCCAAAACCGCCTCGGACATGGGCTTTAACTGCCGCCTTGTCTACTGCAACGCGGAAACCGGCGTCAAGGTCAGCGAATATATCGACCGGGCGGAAACCCTAAATCCCCGGACGGTGAAATTAGAGGAGAACCTGGCCCTGACGGCGGACATTTTAAGGCGGCTCCACGACTCGGATATGCCTATGGAAAACGAGTTCGACCCCTTTGGGGAATCCCTGCGCTATGAGTCCCTGCTTTCCGGGGAAAACGCCCGGATGTACAAGGGCTATGAGCAATTAAGGGCACAGGTTTTCGCCATCCGGGACCGGTTAAACCGCATGGGGAAACAGATCACCCCCAGCCATAACGACCTGGTTGCGGCAAACTTAGTGAAGGACGGCGACGGGCGGCTGTACCTCATCGACTGGGAATACGCCGGGAAAAACGACCCCATGTTCGACATTGCCGCCCTGTTTTTGGAAAACGATTTTGCTCCGGAGGACGAGGAGCTGTTTTTCCACTATTACTTTAAAGAAGGGGAAAACCTGGACGCCGCCCGGGAAAAGATCCTGATTTTCAAAATCTCCCAGGACTTTCTGTGGAGCATCTGGACGGTGCTGAAAGAAGCCCGGGGCGACGATTTCGGCAGCTACGGCAAGGACCGTTTCGACCGGTGCCGCCGCCTCTGCGCCCAGTATTGGGAAATTTACGGGGAATAACGCCTGCGGGGCGTCAAGGAGGAATGACATATGGAAAAAAATAAGTCCGGGAAAAAGATTGACTGGGTCATTACCCTGGTGCCGCTGGGCATCGTCGTTGGGCTGTGCGTCGTCTTTTTCCTGATGCCGGAGCAGTCCAACGCCATTTTAAGCCAAATTCGGTTTTTCTTCGGGGACACCTTCGGCGCCTATTATCTGGTCATCGGCTTGGGGATTTTTCTGCTGTCTTTATTTATCGCTTTCTCCAAATACGGGAAGATTGTCCTTGGCGGGCCTGATGAGAAGCCAAAATACCCGTTTTTCGCCTGGGGCTCCATGATGTTTACCTGCGGCCTGGCGGCGGATATCCTCTTCTACTCCTTCGGGGAATGGATCATGTACGCTACCGACCCCCACATTGAGGAATTGGGCGGCATGCAGGAATGGGCGGGGGTGTTCCCTATTTTCCACTGGAGCTTTATCCCCTGGGGATTTTACCTGGTGCTGGCGGCGGCCTTTGGGTTTATGCTCCATGTTCGCAAGCGGGAACGGCAGAAATATTCGGAAGCCTGCCGCCCCATTTTAGGCAAGCACACCGACGGCTGGGCCGGGCGGATCATCGACCTTTTAGCGGTATTCGCCCTTTTGGCCGGAACTGCCACCACCTTCAGCGTGGCCACCCCCTTAATGGCCAGCATACTCAACGAGCTGTTCGGTATAGAGCTGAACCGGACGGCCGTCACCATCGTCATCCTCCTGATTACCTGCTTTGTCTACACCTATTCCCTGCTCCACGGGTTTAAGGGCATCAGCCTTTTGGCCAAGGTGTGCATTTACCTGTTCTTCGGGCTGCTGGCATATGTCCTGCTCTTCGGCGGCCAGGCCAGGTACATTATCGACACGGGCCTGGAGTCCCTTGGCCGGATGATTCAGAACTTCTTCGGCCTTGCCACCTACACCGACCCTATGCGCACCACCAATTTCCCTCAAAACTGGACCACCTATTATTGGGCCTACTGGATGGTGTGGTGCGTGGCGGCCCCCTTCTTTATCGGCAGCATTTCCCGGGGCCGGACGGTGCGCCAGACAATCCTGGGCGGCTATGGCTTCGGGGTTGGTTCCACTATCGTCAGCTTTATCGTCCTGGGCAACTACTCCATGGGTATGCAGGCGGAGGGAAAAGCGGATTTTATCGCCCAGTACCTGGAATCCGGCGACCTGTACGGCATGATTGTGGAAATGATTAAGAGCATGCCCTTGGCGCCGGTAGTGCTGGTGCTGATTCTCCTGACCATGATCGCCTTTTACGCAACCTCCTTTGACTCCATCGCCCTGACCGCCTCCTGTTACAGCTACCACCGGCTGGGCGAGGATGAAGCCCCTCACAAAGGGGTGCAGCTTATGTGGTGCATCCTGCTGATTCTGCTGCCCATTGCGCTGGTGTTCGCCGAAAGCTCCATGAGCAATTTGCAGTCGGTGAGTATTGTGGCGGCCTTCCCCATTGCCGTTGTCATTGTGCTCATTGCCGCCAGCTTCCTAAAGGACGCCAAGGCGTATTTGGGGGAACTGAGGGGCGAAAATGTCCGCACTATAAAGGATACTTCATCCCAACCGGCCGCAAACCAAACCGAAACGCATTCGTAGGGGCGGCGTTTCAATTTCTATCCAACCGCTGGATGGCGAAGATTTTCACGGCGAAATAAATTCGCCGTTATGGGGATATCGTATTGATTAATTGGACAGGAAACGGAATTGTAGGGGCCGACGCCCACATCGGCCCGCGATTCCGCAAAAGCGCCGCGATTTACCGCCGGGCACGCAATGCGCGCCCCTACAGAAATATTCGGGATGTTTCAGGGAATCCTTACCGAAAACGGCGGGCCTCCCCGCCCGGATTTCCAGACAGACAAAAAGCGCGCCCGCAAATTGGGCGCGTTTCAGCCTGTCGAAAAAGAGAGTATGGTCTGGCAAATTGCACAAAGAGGTGTTGTTTGCTGACGCAAATGAGCTGTGAATAAAAGCTTGGAAAATTCTAACCCGTCATTTTGCAAGCAAAATGACGGCG
>DVJP01000074.1 GCA_018716725.1 Candidatus Merdivicinus excrementipullorum
TGGCGGATTTGGAACACCGCGCCGGCCAGGGGCTTTTCCGTCCCTTCTTCCAGCTTGTGGATCTCAATCTGGTATTCTTCTTCCTCGGGAGGTTCCGGTTCCTCCGGCTCTCCGGGTTCGCCGGAATCCTCAGTTGTCAGCTGCATATATGCCGGAACGGGATTGGTGTTGAGGGGCGTCGCCCGCACCTGCTGGGTGCCATCTTCACTGGACCAAAACAGCAGGCTGTCAGTCTGCCCGTCAGCGCCCTTGTATGCGGTGATCATAACAGGAGAGGTCAGCTCACCGCTTGCCGTAACAGTCAGCTCGTCGTTTACCTGATGAAAGGACACACCGCCAGTCGAACTGAAATGGAAATCGCCCAGGAAACAGCCGCTGTTTTCATTTGTTAATTCCAGTTTGTATGCTCCATCTTTTCCCGGAATCTTGTGGGTGGGAGCCAGAGTTTCCCGATGGGCCATAAAGCTGGGGACCTGCTCGTGCTCCTTCACGTCGGCCAGGATTTGGTCATAGTAGGCCGCGGCGCTGGGGTTGTACCCGATAACGCCGTCATAAATATCGCTGCCCGTCTGCTCCAAGGTGTCCAGATTCATGCGCCCGTGCACGACTTCCCAGATTAGCACCTGTGTGGCCATGTGATAGGGGATGTTGCTGTCGTCCTTGGCTCCGTGCTGCATGATATGGCCCAGCACATATTTCTGGTCAGCGGACAAACTGGTGTATGTCGTGCTACTGCCCATGTTCACACCGGAATTAGTATGGAAATTGCTCATGTCCACACAATAGGCCAGCTCACCGCCGATAGTGGCGGTGGCCCAGTTTGCTTCTACCTGCTGGAAGGCGTGATAGTAGGTATAATCCTTGTGGGTCGTAATCTGTTGGATTGCCTGGGCGCCGGTATCCAGCATGGCAGCCAGAATCCGGGCCTCTGGGTCAATTTCTGGCTGGGATTCCGGTTCCGATGCTTCCGAGTCCTCCGGCTCCGGGTCGGGGATCTCCGGCTGGCCGGGGGTTTCGCTGATTTCCGGCAGATCGTCCTCATCGCCAGAAGGCAAAAACTCTATGTCCTCATCCGTCAGGTCAGTAATTTCACCTACCTCGGTGATAATGCCGGAATCTGATAAATCCAAAGGTTCTTCCGCGAAAACCGCAGCCGGTGCTGACGTCAGAACCATAATGGAGAGCAAAAAAGCGGCAGTTGCCCGCCGCCAGAAGTTTTGCTTTTTCAATTTTGGCACTCCCTTCATTTTTCGATAGCTTGTACAACAAGCCGTTTGCTGGGTTTCCCATCGATACAGGTGGTCATGGTGATGCGGTTGTCCTCGGTCCGGCCCAGCATGGACCAGTCGGTTTCATCAATTTCCTTGATTTCCGTCACCTCGTAGGTCCGGGTTCCCAGGGCCGTTTGATAAGTCACCACGTCGCCCTTTTCCACCTTGTGCAGGTCATGAAACCAACAATACGAAGCATTTCCGTTATGCGCACACAGCCCAATGTTGCCGGTCCAGGCGCTGGTGGTTTTATAGTGGGCAATGCCTTTTTTCATCGCTTCCATCTCATCGTCGGTTTCATACACTGGCGCGGAAACCCCAATGGAATCGATGGTCAGGACGCCGATGCTGCCGTCTTTCAATGCAGCCTGTTCCGGCAGGGTGTAGTTTCCGGCGTCCGCCACATCCGGGTCGGTCTGAGGCACAAACACCGCCGCTTCCGCGATCACATCCTCCTTTCCGCCGGAGTTTTCTGCAGTTTCCGGCTCAATGACGGTGAAGCCGTCCTCCGAAATTTCAATGACATCGGATTCTGGAACATGTTCGCTGGATTCTGCCGCTGTTTTTTCCGGCTTTTCTCCAGCAGGCTGACCGGAAACCAACTCCACCGGCATGGGGAACAGGCTCCAGGCGATCATCCCGATGCCGGACAAGAACAGCAGGCCCATGACGATCCAGGACAGCTTCTTCATTGATCGTCAACCTCCTTTCTCCGCTTCAGCGCCTGCAGGTTCCAGCCTGCGATGCCCGTTGCCGCTGCCAGGGCGATGCCGCCTGATACCAGCAGCGGAGAAACCCCTGCCGGTTCTTCCTGGACAGGTTCCGGCAGTTCCGGAGGTATTTCTTCGTAAACCAGGGTGTACTGGACTTTCCCGGGGATCTCTTTGGTCACCTCGCCGGAGTAGGGCAAAGTGGCGGTGTAGCCGGTGACCTTGGAGCCCCAGCCTTTTCCAGAATATGTGACGGTGGCGGTATAGCTGGCAGGCTGACCGCTGCCGTCCGGTTTGACTCCGGTGGGTGTCCACTGGATATCGTTAATAGCAAGAGTCACCCCATTTTTCGTCACTTCTTTGGGGATCAGGTAGGGGTCGTTGGAAGCAAGGCCCGTGTATTCCCGGGTATCGTTTACCCCATACGAATAACTCTGTCGGCCGCTTTCCTCGGCAGTGATTCCGGCGGTATCAAGGACCAGTTCGCCTTTGAAACCGTCCTGCTCATAGGGAATGGTTTGCTCCGCCTGGGCGGCGATGGCGGCCTGGTCCTTGCTGCCGGTGGATATGGTTTCCTTTTGGCTGACCGTTTTGGTTTCGGTGGAGCCTGGGAGTTCCTCTTTGACCATCTCCAAATACTGGTAGGAGATTCCCCGGCGGGTGATACTGCCTTCCATCAATTCGGAAGGGGAAACGCCGGCATCCACCACAAAAGTCTTTTTCAGCAGGCGGGTTCCATCTTCTTCCTCTGTCCAGATTTTGGTGGGGAGGTGCTCTCCGGATGGTTCCGGCATCGTATCTTCGGTAATGTCGATGATGGACACTTCCGGCTGCGGGCTGTCCTCTGCACAGACAGCCGGGGCTGCAGCCACTAGAAACGCTGCCATCAATGCCGCAGCGATCCCGCGGCGGGTCTTTCGAGTCATGGTAATCTTCCTTTCTCGGCATAAAAAATAACCGCCCATTTTCATGGACGGTCTATAAACGATAATAAGGCGTGTGCTGTATTTCGTAGCCTCTGTTATTCGAACAAAGAAAACAACCAAAGTTTGGCTGTCTTCTTGGCTTCTGATTGTACAATTCAGATCAACTTTTCGTAATCACGCCTGCCATAGAAAAAACGCAGTATGTAGACGGTATGTGTAGTTTCCTCAACTCGATAGATCATTATATAGTTTTTTATAACCACCTTGCGATAGCCCAGTGCCATAAGTCTTGCGTTTTGGCAAAAGTTGTACATAAACGGCATTTTTTCCAAGTTGGCATAACATGTATCTACTTCACTCAAAAAGCTGGAAGCTGCCGATGGATTATCCAATTCCCTGCCGATATAGTCGAGAATATCCTCTAAGTCCTGATTGGCAAGCGAAGTGATTTCTACATTAAAGTCCATGCTTGGTCCTCAGTTCTTTCAGTGTTTGACGAGCATCCATCGTTTTCCCATCGCGGATTTCATTTTCCGCCTCTGCCAATTTTTCATACATATCCAGCAATCGCATTTTCTCTTCATAGACTTTCATGCTCATAATGACCATATCGCCGTATCCATTCTTTGTGATATATACCGGCTCTGTCGATTCATTACACATTTGTGAGATGGCTGCAGTATCTTTTAAATCTTTAATCGGAATTATGCGTGCCATATACTCCTCCCCTTTCACAGCATAATAATACCATAATTATGTCATAATTTCAAGAGGAATTACTCATCACAAAAAAGTTTACAAACGCTCTTTCTCTAAAAACGATCCGTTATTTGTTTGCAGAAAGCAATACCCGCGAGCCGCCTCCTCCATACACCGGTTCAGAATTTCAAAGAATCGTTCCGGCGTCAGTACTTTGTCCAGCCATAAGGTCGCACGGTATGAATAGCCTCCGACATCCGCATTAAACACATGGCTCCCCAAAACGCTGCTGAGATTCAGCTGGTTCAGCTTCTTCCAATCTCCGGAAAAATTCATTGCTCTGGCAAAGCAGATAACCAACAGCGGATGCAGCGGCGAGAAGGAAATCTGCATATAGTAATCATTGTACTGAGCCGTTAATGACGTCTCATCCTCGTCTTCAACCTGAATGCTGTTCCGGATCATTCGCCGGGTATCATTGGCAATCTGCTGGCGCCGGTCCTGTTCTTCTTTACTCCAAATACTCATAATACCTCCTATCTGGCCGCCGCAATATGGGTGATTGCTCCCCAAATTCGGTTGCTTTCATGATTGATCCCCAAAATCCGCACGGTAACGCGGGAACCTCTGGGCGGACGCCCCCGTTTGGGATAACTGCATAAACAGTCGATCCCACCGTCCAGCGCGACGAAAACCCCTGTGGTATCTACCATACTGACCGTTCCCACATACCGGTTTCCGACCGAATACCGCTTTAACGCCTTTTCATAAGGATTTTCACCAGCTTGCTTGACGGAGGCTGTCACCTGAATATGGCTGCGGTCGCTCCGGTCAATCTTGAGGATCTTTACCAGGACACGCTGCCCGGTCTGATACTGTACCCCAGCATCCATGAGCCTCTGGTAGCTCAGTTCCCGAAGAGGAATATAAACTTCCAACCCAAAGAGATCCACAAAAATGCCTGCCCGGATGACGGATACAATCCGTGCTTCCGCGCAAACTCCCTCATAGATCAGGTTATTTCCATCCCGGTCCCTGCCAAAATAGTATTGCCGCCGCTTTATTTCCATAGCTTCCAAACGGCTGCCAACGGCAATCCCGGATTCCTGGTCAATGCCTTTGATGATGTAATCTATTTCCGCCCCCAGCCGTTTGTTCAGGGTGTCAGAAAGGATTTCCTCCGGAGAACGTCCCTGCCTGTCCTCTACGAGGAGGACAGCCTGGTCTGCCGGAATAATGATTTTGAAATCGCCATGATAAAGGACAGCCAGGGAACGGGAACCTGCCTGTTCCACACCCTGAATGGTACCGGTGAGAATCCTCTGGGTTTTCATGGATTCTACCAGGTCCAGCAAGTCGCTTCGAGCTTTTTCTGCCGCTGTTTCCACAGTCAATCGGTCCCCAATGGCCAGCACCGGCGCATTAGCCGCGCGGGCCTGCCTTCTCCTTCTGGGACGCTGAACAGGTTCTGGGGCTTCTGATCCTGCCGGTTCCGGTTCGGATTCTGTCTCCTGTTCTGCTTCGGTTTCCTCATTTTCATCTGGCTCCGGTTCCTTTTCCGCAGACGGATCCGGTATTGGATCTGGGACAGCCTGTTCTTCATCGGATGGGATTTCATCCAAAGCCGACTGCTCCAATTCCTCTTGCATCATTTCTTCGTGATTGAGTTCCATACGAAAATCCTCCTCGTATAATAAGATTTGCAGACAGTTATAAGTGAGTCTGCTTAGTTCACTTTTGAAAATCAGCAGGCTTTGAGATGCCCGTGATACAATAGTTGTAGGACAGCAAGGTCAAGTTTTTCATCCTCCAGTTGAGCCGCAAGGCTGCTTCAAGTAAAGTCCGTTCCCCTGAGCCGGAAGTTAGCTGCAAACTCATTGGCTGTTTGCCGGAGATAAATCCGCCCTTTCAGCAGTGAGGGATGTCGCATTGGCCTTCTCCGGAATGATTCTGATACGCGAGGTTGCGGATGCTCCGGTTATCATGGGTATCTCAAAGCCTGCTGGCCTGAAATCTCCACGAGGGGAGGTGAAAATTGTGAATTCACTATTCGTTGGCATTGATGTGAGCAACAGGAGCAATGTCGCCTACTTGATGAAGCCGGACGGCAGCAAGCATAGCAGCTTTTCCGTGCAGAACAATCTTGGTGGTGCTAAAATGTTGTCAGAGAGAATTGTGTCGGCGCTGCGCTCCATGCAGCTCAGTGATGTGGTGATTGGCCTGGAGGCCACCTCTATCTACGGAGACAGCTTGGTTTACGCACTTCGGGAGGATGGCGGCCTTGGCCGGTTCCAACGGAAGATCCATGTCCTCAATCCCAAACAGGTTAAAAAGTTTAAGGAAGCCTATCCAGACCTGCCGAAGAATGACTGGGTAGATGCCTTTGTGATTGCCGACCATCTCCGTTTTGGCAGGATTGCCAAGGAGGTTTATATGGACGACTATTGCTACCAGGCGCTCAGGACCCTTACCAGGGCCAGATTTGATGTGATTCAAAACCTGACCCGGGAGAAACAGCGGTTTGCCAACTACTTATTCCTGAAATGCTCCGGCATGGCTCAAGACAAAGACATTCAGAACACCAGCGCCACCACCATTGCTCTGATGGAGCATTTTGAAACTGTGGATGACCTGGCAAATGCTGACCTGGAAGAACTGACTGCTTTCCTGGATAAGAAGGGAAGAAACTTCGCTGACCCAGCTGCAAAAGCAAAGGCCATTCGGGCCGCTGCAAGGGATTCTTACCGCTTGCCTGGCACTGTGAACAACTCTGTGAACCAGGCTATGGCTGTATCTATTGCCTCCATGCGGGCTTTAGAGAATCAAATCAAGGTATTGGACAAGGCCATTGAACACCAGTTTGAGATCATCCCAAATACTCTAACTTCCATCCCAGGCATTGGCAAAGTCTACTCCGCCGGAATCATTGCTGAAATCGGCGATATCCATTGCTTTGATTCTCAAGCCTCGGTTGCCAAGTTTGCCGGCCTTGTCTGGCACAGGAACCAGTCCGGTGACTTTGAAGCAGAACATTCCCAAATGATTAAATCCGGCAACCGCTATCTCCGCTACTACCTGCTGGAAGCCGCCAACTCTGTGAGAAGATGCGACTCCGAGTTCCGGCGCTACTATGACCTTAAATTCAAAGAGGTCAACAAGTACCAGCACAAACGCGCACTCGCCTTAACTGCCAGAAAACTGGTTCGGTTGGTCTTTCGACTGCTGAAGGACAACCGCCTGTATATCCCGCCGGAGGGTTGAGCACATCGCTTGCCTCTCTGGCCTCCGAGCCCTGTTTCAAAAATCGCAGAGAACAGGGCTTAGTTTGGTGCTGC
>DVJP01000075.1 GCA_018716725.1 Candidatus Merdivicinus excrementipullorum
TTTTTCGCGCCGCTGTCCAGGCAAACTTGCAGGGTATTGGCCAGCTCGTCTACTTTCATCATGGCGCCGCTGATGCTGATGTCGCCAAGGGCAACCAGATTGGCTAAAGTCGGCCGGTTCAGCGCGATGGAGCACAGTGCGATCAGCGTTGGCAGCGCCAAGCTGCCTGTCATCCCAATGCCCTGCAAGTCCTGATAGTTGATGATGTAATCTTTTGTCGTTGTGCTGATCGAGCCGCTGATTCGTCCGCTGTTTGCTTTCAGGAAATTAAACGCGGTGTTCGTTTCCTCTTTCGCCTCACGGTCTGTTCCAAGGCCGGTCCGCTCGAACTTCCCGCTTCCCGGCAGCATCTGGGATTCCAGGAGATAACAGCCGATCATGCCGGATTTTCCTCTGGAAACCGTATAAACTTGACCAGGATTGCAGATTCCTTCGGGAATCAGCTTGCCTCCGCCCTGCTCCGGTACCGAAACATAATGTTCTTCAAAGGTTTCCAGATCAATGTAGGAGAAATTTACGTCGTAAAATTCCATGCCGCCCAATTTCTTTAATTGTTCCTTTACCCGGCGGCGCATTTCCAGGGAGATCTTTAAAATTTCTTCCATCTGTTCTTTTGTGTAATCGCCGTCCGGATACAACAGTTTGATAAAACCGCCCACCATTTTTCGGACCGCAATGGTGTCCCGCTGGTTGAGATTCTTGCCCAGGCGGAAATACTTGTCCAACTCATCCCCGTGCTGCTCCTTGCGGAGTTCCCGGATAAATTCTGCAAGGTAATCCGTGATAAATCCATAGTCATCCGTGAAATGTTCCGGCCGGAATTTTGGAATTTCCCATCCCGGAATATAGCAGTGCATCCGGTCCAGAAAAGCCGTATCCGTTCCCATCTCAGGCGGGAATGGATCAAATAAGCTGGAGGTTTTCAGTAATACGTCCACGCTCTGATTGATGTTGCCCACAAAGGCCATGGAAGCGCTGGCGGCTTTTTCCTCTTTCCCGCGGGCAAAGGAGCCGGAAGCCATGTAGTCCTTCATGATCTGGATGCCGTCTTTATCCTTAAAATTGATGCCGGCCACCTCGTCAAAGGCGACGCAGTCCCAAAGGCCCACAAGGCCGACCGTTTTTCTGCCCATGTTATAGAACAGATTTGCAACGGTGGTCTGTCCGCCGGAAACCAGGATGCTGTTGGGCGAAATTTCTTTGTAAATATGAGATTTTCCGGTGCTGCGGGGACCCAGTTCGCATAAATTGAAGTTGTTTTCTACTAAAGGAAGCATCCGTGTCAGCAAAAGCCAGCGTTCCCTGTTGGTAAACCGGTCAGGCTCCATTCCGATTGAACGCAGCAGGACTTCCATCCATTCTTCCTGGGTAAAGGCCTTCCGCCCCTGCTTCAATTCCGCAATATCCACATGGGGCATCTGGATCGGCGTCAGTTTGTGAATCCGAATGGGAGAGGCGTTTCTTTCTTCTTCCACATATTCATATTCCAGCTGTACAATGCACCAGATGCCGCCGCAGAGTAATCGGTCAAATTTTGTGGGGTATTCCTCGGAAACAGGGATCCCTTTGATTCCAAGATTTGAGAACTCCGCCTCATAACAATCTTTCTTAATATTCAGGTTAATTGTCACTTTATCAATGACTGTAAAGCTACCGCGCTGCCGGAGCATGGATAGGGTTTTCTGAGCCTCGTCGGGGCGGACATAGTTTTCGGCCAGTATCTTTTTGACATTTTCCACTCCGGTTTCAATGACCTCCGGGTCGTCTGAGCTGCAATACTGCCCCAACAGGAATTCCAGGACGTAAACCGGCACGTTGGCCCCTTCCTTGATTTTCTTTGTCAGATCCTTGCGGACGATCCGGCCATCAAAATTCTGCCGCAATTTTCTGTCGATCTCTGCATTGGCATCTTCGACATCCGCCGAGGGCTGATATTCCGCCATTCAAAAAGCCTCCTTTACAAGTCAAAACCAAAATCATCCGCAAACGCAATGTCAATGTGGAAGGTGATTTCTTCCGGAATGTCCATTCCATTCTCAATCACCAGCCGGTAAGGGACCCCGCTGCTATATGCGCCTGCTTTCAAACTAAACCGGACGCGAAACACCCGTTCCGACGCATTGACGCTGGTCCGGTCTGCGATGACGGTTTGACGGTCACTAACGACAGCCCCTTGGTCATCTGCCATATAGATCGTATAAGTACAGGACTGCACCTTGTCGCCCACAGGCTGCTGCTGGAAAAAGTCCAGCGAAAATAGCAGGTTCGTCACCTTCCGGCTTTCGCTCAGCAGTTTCAGCCCCGCGTTTGTCACTTCCACATACTGCTTGCTGGTGGACCGCAGATTCTTAAAGCAAACGACCGGCACAGCCATTTCCTGCAAACTGACGCCGCCGTGCACATAATTTTCACCGCCGCCGGCCATCCTGATTCTGGAAGTGTCCCGGGGAGTAAAGCCCTGTACCGGGATCCCGCCGATCTGCTGACTCATTTGAACAGGCAGGAGATATTCCGCCGAAGCATCAGGCGCAGCCAGAACGTACCGTCTGCCTGTTTCGTAAATTTCACCGCACAATAAGTCTTTGCTTACCTTTTCCCCTTGGGTAAGGGGGCTGTAAGTATATAAGAAGCCATGATCCGCTGTAATCAGGATATCCGTTCCCTGCATATCGTTCACGATGATCCGCAAAAGGTTGGCAAGTTCCTCTACAGCGTCCGCGCACGCTTCAAAAACTTTCTTTTCGGTGGAAGTTTTATCCCCGATGGCGTCGATCACATTGTGGTAAATATAGACGATTTCCGTGCCTTTGATCAATTCCCGGCGTTCAGCGCGCCGCATGCCCAGCACATCTTCATATTGGACAGCCACGCTGCGGGGATTTCCGGCACACAGTACCTTCTCCCGTTCCGCGGTGGAACAAGTAGGCATTTCGTCCACAAAAACTTCCATATTCACATTCACTGAGAGTCTGTTTCCCGGAAGCAGGGCGGCCATGCCAAACTTGGTGATAGATGGAAAGACAGATTGCATGGATTCCAGTTTTGCCGTCCCCTTCGTTGTCCGGATCAGAAGGCCGCACAGCTCGCTGGCAACCTCATAGCGCAGCCCATCCGAGATGATGACGAAGACTCTGGAATTTTTGGCGGCGGCAGGTTTGCCATAATGCGCAAAAAAATCCCGCTGGCGGTCGATTCCCGGCACATACCCCAGGGACGAAAGGCCGTCCGCAATGGCGTTTGCCCAGCATCCGTTCAATTCTTTCAGATACCAGTTCTGATACAGCGTTTCCACATAGTCCGCGGTATGCTTGAGCCTGTCCTCCAAAACAGGGTTGCCATCCCGCAGCGCAAGGCCGAAGGCATAGTAAAACTCCCGGTACCAGCCGTCCATTTTGTATGCAGTATCCGCATAGAATTTCCAAATCTTTTCCGGTTCCGTCATGTGGAATCCGGCGGCATTTTCCTGGTAAAACTCCTGCATCCGGGCAATGGCGTATAAACAGTCGTAGTAATACCGGAACTGCTCATACCATCCGGAAGTGCGGCGGTTTTCCACCGTTTGCAGGAACAGCTCAGGCTTTACGATGCGTTCCGAGATCTCTTCCAAAAAACGGCTTAGAACTGCCTCATGGATTGCCGGGAAAATGTCCCCGGCCAGCAGCGCTTCGGTTTCCAGCTTCGCAAAGCGGGCGGGAAGCTGCAATTCCTGCTCCACAGTCCGGCAAAGTTCCCACAGCGCGGAAGCGTCCTCCCGGCTGCGCCACTCATGGACAAGACTGTAACAATATGCTTCCCCCGATTCGGAAATAAAGCGTTCCAGACCTTTGAGGGCGCTTGGATTCATGGCCTGAGCCAAAGCGGTCAGCAGCACATGAGCGGCAAAAAGGGTAAGCCTCTGCCCATCCTCATGGAGGTAACCGGTGTATTTGCGGACCAACTGCCAAAAGGCGTCGAGATTGCCAAATTTTTTGATGGCATTGAGCGCGACATTCTGCTCTTCATCCAGCCCGCCTGACAAAACGGCAATCATTACGTCCTGGGCGCTGCCGCCGTTCAGCCCCGCCAGCACGGCCATGATGTCGGTATGGAGCTGTAAGGGCGTTTCATATTCCCGCCCGATCCGGCGCAGCTTTGCGGTCCGTTCTTTATTGGAAAAGAAAGCGGCATACATCCTGACGGTCTTGCGCATCACCGGATTGGAGCGGATGTTCAGTTCGTCCATCAGCATGGAAAAATAGTCCGCCCGGAATTCCTCGCTGAACAGTTCCACATCCCGCAGCCAATTCTCCCTGGGATCGGCGTAGGAGATTGGGTTGTAAATCAGGTAATCGCCCGCGAGATCGTCGTGGAGCAGCAGCTTCTTAACGGCGAAGGTGTTGCTGCCGGTGAGCTTTAAGATGGTTACACCGGGGATGGACAGCTGGTCCACCATCCCCTCGAACTCCCGGTCCGGGTCCTGCCAGAAAATGATGCGGCGCCGGTAAAAGTCCGGCAGCGGGGCCGCAAAACGCTCCCGGAGAGCGAATTGGATGGATTCGGTGGATATGGCGGTTCGCCTCCTTTACTTCACTTTGGCCAGCACATCGGAGAATAACTCATAATTGTGCTTGACGCCGTCGTCCAGGTCGATGGAAATGTTCTGGTCGGCCAGATGATGGATTTTTTCTTCGTATTTCTGGATTTCCAGGGCCTGCTCCTGCAATTCTTTCTGCTGTTTGGCGAGCTTCACCCGTTCTGAGCCGGAGGCCTGCTCCAGTGCGTCGGAAAGATGAGCAAGCTGGGTGCGGTAACGCTCCTGCTGCTCGTGGACATAGTCGGTGCGCATCCGGGCTAAGAGGTCGCTCTGGTAGCGGTGCATGTAGATCAGCGCCTTGAACCCGTTTTTCTTCCCGCTGTCAAAGAGCCAGTAAATGGGGCGCTTCTGGTAAATCTTGCAGTGGTCGGCATAGAAATCATTGAGGAAATAGCTTCGGATGACCTCCCGGGGCGTACCCTTGCCGCCCAGGGCGTCCGCGATGAATTGCAGGTTTTCTTCCAGAGTGTCCTGGCCGTAGACGGTTTCCACGAAACGGACAAATTTCCCCACAATATCGTCGTCAAAGTATTCGTCGTCGCAGATGGGGATGATGTTGTCCTGGTCGGGGAGAAAAGTGCGGTATTTGCTGTCGTCCCAGTCCCCGCCGGCATAGGCCAGCCCCTCCGCATCCAGGGAGTACCGCCCGAACATGCAGCCCACGGCGTAGGAGATGAGGGACCGGATTTCCCGCCCCAGATCCGCCCTGCGGACGGTGACGTCCTTGTCCTCCACCTCCGGGGTCAGCTCGTTCTGTAGGCCGTAGATTTCGATAAAGATGCGGTTCAACTCTTCCTCGTTGGCTTTCAGCTGGTTGAAGCGGGCGTCGCACTCGGCCTCCCAGGCTTTGTATTTGTCGGAAATTAGTTGGCTCATGATTCGTCCTCACTTAAAGAGAAAATTTGATGTCATATATTCCTTGAGTGGTTTCTACGATAATTCCAGCGGCATTGTCTTTCAATTCAGCTTTGATTAAATTGCTGGGAGTTATTGAAAAGACACCTCTTAATGTACTGCCATCTGGCCTTTTACAATTATGAAACAGAATAGCTGTATCATGATATGATGGAATGTCAATCGATAAATTTTCGTATTTTGTCCCATCAATCCCTGTGATTGTGAAAGTGAATTTCCGTTCTCTTAGATTTTGTAACAGCTCGTTATACTTCAATTCCATAATATCCTCCTTAAATTAACGGATGTTTTTTGAAGTCCCATGAGGTTTCAAAGGAGTCCCAATCAAATTGCGATAATTTACAGTTTGTAGAAACTGTATTGATAATTTTTGTTTTATACGCATCCCCACAGTCTGGTAACGGTAACATAGATACATCAATCGCCTGTACATTTATTGTCGGGTTAACAACTTTTAAAATATAATTGACTGCTTTCGAACACATAGCACCAAGAACATATAATTTTATTGATTCGTTTTGAAAAAAACACGGTGATCCTGCAACGTCCCATAAAAATCCTAATGGTAGTATTCGGGCTGAAAAATCTCCTGAGGTTACAAATGGCCATGTAATACCGTCATGGAGATATAAATGCTGTAAGGTTGTTTTTGAACGATTAAAATTATCTTTTTGGCTCCAATTTACGAGATACTCGTAATTTCCATACCAATTTCTTCTAGGGCCGCCCTTACTATATGGAATCCAATAAGTTTTCTTTAAATCAATCTCATTCATTGATTTGGCATTAAAAATGGCATTATTTATATTAATTTCATACCACAATCGCAAATACCGATTATTGTCACCTATGGTCATACCGGTAATTACATCTCCAAAATCTCCGACAGATTTGTTGGTATAATTTTCAGTAAATTTTTTACTCACCCAATACGCCACCGGTGAGCCGGGGATTTTGGAGAAGTTGGACTGCTTAGCTTCGTAAAAATAGCCGCAATCGGGGTTTTCAATCGCTTCCAGCACCTTTTCCCTCTGTACTTCCATATCGCCCTTGAAATCCTCCAGCCGGAAGTAAAGGCCAGGGGCTTTTTCCTGCGCGTTCTGGAAAATGAAACTGCAAATATCTACCGTTGCTTCCTTGAAAAACGCGCCTTTCGCCATTTGAACCAAACCGGAAATCCACTTGTTCCGGATAATATATCCGCGCAATTTTTCATAGCTCTTAATAAACATCCAAACATTGGGCGTCATCAGCGCGGAATAGCCGCCCTTTTTGCAGAAATCAAAATTGCGGTAGATAAATACGCTGAACAGGTCGCTGGAATAATCTTTATAGCGTTCTGTTACAAATTTTTTCAGTGCAGCGTCGTAGCGATTCAAATACGGCGGATTGGTGCAGACTACCGCATACTTTTGGGATAACAGGCGGCGGCAGTTCCAGTCGTTGAGAAGCACCTCGTAATTTTGATAGAACAGAGTCAGCTCTTCCGGCTCCCGGGGCTTTTTCCCCGGGTCCTTTACCTGAAGCAGGGAGCAAAACTGCACCAGGTCCGCGTCCTTTTGGGGATAATAGACCTGCGGCTCGATGCCCCGGCTCAAAAACCGGCGGTCATAGCTCCGGGCCTTCATCATGACCGCAAAATAGGCGAGCTGGGAGCACCGTTCATCAATATCCAGCCCAAACAGGTTGTTTTGAAGGATTTCAGCTACGGCATCCCGTTCCCCGTAGCCGCACTCCTTGTAAATTTCCATCAAAACCTCAAAGGCATACACCAGGATGTGGCCGCTTCCCATGCAGGGGTCAAAAAAGGTCAGCTCCTGCGGTTTGACCGGCTCGTTGATGTGGGTGATTTCCCCGTTTTTGGGCTTTACAAAAAATTGCAGCTTATCAGCCAGCTTACTTTCCGGATGACGTTCAATCCAATAACGGCCAAGGGAATTTTCCACCATATACCGGACCACCCAGTCCGTGGTAAAAATCTGGGTTGCGGCAGGAACGTCTTTTGATTGAATAATTTTTCCTTTAAGCGGATCAACCACCGCTTCATGCCTTTCAGAAATGTAATACTGATACAGCCACCCGATGATCTGCACCTGGTCGGTCCAGTCCTCCTCTGGGATGTCCGTGACCATGCGCCCGAGAATGCCGTCCGCTTTCAGGATGTTGTTTGGCAGGAGCAGCTCCGTATAACTGCCCATGCGCTCGAACATCCGGGGCATGGCCTCGTTTAAGGCGTTGCATTGGGTCAGCAGCAGGTAGCGGTAAAGGTCTTCGGTCTGGTTTTTCTCAATGAAATCGGCGATTTTTTCCCGGTCAAGGCCGGGCAGTTCCAAATGGAGAGCGTCGTTTAGGATCTCCGGCTTGAACGCGCCGGTGCTGTCCGAGAAAACCCGGATGTGGGAGGGCAGGTAGTTGTTGACCTCCATAAAACGCAGGGCGATGAAGCGGTTGAACCAGGTGTAGGCGACCTCTTCCATGACCTGGTGATAGTCTTTCTGCTGAATCTCGGAAACCAGCTCCCGGCGCTGGGCCTGTTCACTGGGGGTAAGGGCCTGGCCGTTTACGGTGGCGGCGTTGGCGTCCCCGTAATCTTCTGCGGTAATGCCGTATTGGAAAGCCCTTTGGGACACCTGGGCGATCAGTTCCGTCCGCGCCCAGATAGCAAATTTCTGTATGGCAGATTTGTTCATGTCGGTTCTCTCCTTTAATTGATCTGCACGCCGTCGCAGTGTTCCAGAGTCTGGTACAGCTTTTGCCGGATATCCTCCACATACTGGTCGATTTCATCCCGGGTTTGCAGCCGTTTAATGGAACAAAGGTCATACCGGCGGACCGCGGTGATTTTTTTCGGCTCAGCGCCCGGCTTATCGCCGCCAATCAGGGCGGAAATGCGCTTGCAGATCACTTCTTTATAGTTCAGAAGCTGGGTAATCATGGCGTCTAATTCGGTAAGGGAGGCCGCCGCTTTTGCAGCTTCCTTTTTCCCGGAAAAATAATCATCCGCCTGACGGAGCAGCGCCCCGGCATCGCGGGCTTCGTCCGCAAGCTGGTGGACATCCTCCATGCACTGCCGGATGTTTTCGGCCACTTCTTCCTGCTTGATGGAAAGCTGCTTTGCGTAAGCCTCCTTGACCGCGGCAATCAGTTCCGGCAGTTCTGCAATGCGGGAGAAGGGCTTGGGCAGGTTCAAAATGGCGGAAATCGCAGGAAGGGCCTGCTGTACATCGGCGTCGGCGGCAAATGAGTCCCGTTCCTTGCTGATGCGGCTGAACTGGCTGCGGGTTTCGTCAAAGACCGCGCGCTGGGATTTGAAGAAAAACTCGACCGGCTCCATATCTTCGGAGGAATCCAGGAGATCATCCTGCTTCTGCACCATGCGGGTGAGCAGCGCCACATTGTCCTTCCGCTGGCTCAGGACATCCTGCATCAGGTCGCGGGCCTGGGTGACCGTTTCTTTTCCCGGATAACTGTCCCGGGCGTAAAATTCATCCAAAAGGCTCTGATAATGGGCCAATTTCTCCTCAAAAGTGTCCAGTACAAAGCGAATCAGGGTGTCCTCATCCGAAGGAATGTCCATGGCGCCAAGATAGTCCCGCAGGAAACTGATGCTCTTGCGTTTGAGGTCTTCGGAAGGCGCAACCCGGCGTACAACGATTGCCTTATCCACCTCGGATTTTCTGCGAAGATAATCTACCAGCCTGCGGTCGTCCTTGCCTACAACCGCGCCGCCGTACTGAATGGAGAGCTTCTGCTGAACGATCAAGCGGACAACCAGCGCCGCGATATCGATTTCGCGCCAGCCATAGGGGATGGCGCTGTACCGGCGCTGGATATCCCCCATGGAGGTGCTGAGCATTTTCGCATTTTGCAGTTCCAGCCACTGGCTGATCTCATTGAGCGCTTCTTCGTTGTTGGCTCCGGTACCGGCAATGGTCAGCGTTTCCGGTTCTGCGCCGCCTAAAATCGCCAGGATATCCGCGTCGCTTTCTGCAAACTTGTTGACCATGCCAAGCTTGGAATAAACGCTTTCCACCAGCGCAGTCATGGCGGCATCCAGCTTATCCTTTGCATTCCCGGTTTTTATGTTCATAACCTCGCCGTGTACAATGGCCCTGGCGCCTGCAATCGCCTTTTCGATGTAGCCACGGGCTCGTTCCTCCAGGCTGCGGGCCTGCTGCTGGCGCTTGCGGATAATATCCTGGATGCTTTCGGGCAGCTGGGAAACATTGCGCTGCTTGACATATTTGCGGATCTTCATGGCCTGTTCCAGTTCCTCAAAGTAGGGCAGCTCGCTGGAAAGGACCAGGATTGCTTCGTTGTTTACTTGGGAGTCCATGATGAGCCGCTGATCCGGTGCGCCGTAATAATCGCTGGCAATGGTAAGAAGGCGCAGGCGCACTCCTCCGGAAGCGGAACCGTTGAGCGTTTCGTCAATATACTGGTCGTAGGAAAAATCATACTTGCCATGTTTGAACTTTTTGAAGGGATAGATTTCCCCAAACACCGTCTGGGCGATGCTCGCCGTTACCTGAACGCTGTCCACCGGCGTATTCCGGATGTCGATGGCGATTTCCTGTTCTTCATCGGTTAAGAAGGCGTATGTATCCCCATTGCGGGAGATGTAATTCTGAGAAAGCAGCCGTTCCAAGGACGCAGCCACGGAGGTACGGAGCGCGATCTTGTCGGCGCGAATGTCGTCAATCATCAAAATGGAGATGTTGTCGATATTTGCTTTAATATCGTCAATATACCGAACCAGATACAGCAGCTTCAGCACGTTGACATCCTGCTGCTCCAGACCGTCGTGATTGTCAGCGGCAGTCTGACAGCGGTCAATGACCCGGCGTATCGCGCTTTCCAGAAAGGTATGGACCGTATCGTAAAAGAGATAAAACGGCGCCAGAGCGTTCTCGTCCCGGCCCTGTATTTTTTGAGCCGCCTCCTGAAATCCCGACAGCATGGAGCGTTCGCCGCCGGAAAGATGCTTGCCGGAATTGCCGTGCTTGCGAATCTCCGCCAAAACCTTTTGGATGACAATAAATTGATAGGGAACAAAGGGAAAAGCGGCGGCGAATTCTTCGCGGTCAGAGAAGCCTTTGATGTCCAGCACGGAATTATTGAAGGTGTAGAGGTTTTTTAAAACAGCGTGCTCTTTGTCGTAAACCATCTTCAGAAGGCTTTCGGCCTCCTCCTTTTTGGCCAGGACGCGCTTTTTGATCACTTCATCCACAGAAGAAGAGGAAAGGCTCAGGCGGGTGTTGAACCTGCCCTGAATTTTGGAGAAATCATCCCCGGCAATATGGATGATGGAGTCGATTGCCTCCTGGCTGGTAACCATCACCCACACCCGGCCGCGGCAGCGGACGCCGATCTCCTCAACAAGGGATTGCAAGTTGATCATCAAATCTCCGTCGCCGCCAATATACTGACCGATTTCATCCACCATAAACAGCAAGCGGAAATTCTTCCCCTTGCTGTCTACATATTCTTTGATGTCGGCCACAAGCTGGGCGATGCTCAGTTCATTGGTTTCTTCCCCGTTAAACCAGTTGCGGGCCGCCTGCTCGCTCATACCGAGCACAGACTGCAAAACTTTGACAACATCATCCTCAAAAAACGCGAAGGAGTCCCGCGTTTCTGTCCAGGGCGCGCCGTTTACCTGTTCAAACGCAGCGCGAAATTCTTCCGTCTTTCCCTGCTTGTCAATAAAGCGTTCCAGCTTCGCAATCTTCAAATCATCGCCGTAGAAGCCGCAATGATTATAAAATGTTTTGGCAAACACCCGAAGGACCGCCGTCTTATCTTTTGTGATGGGGCCTTCAATGTCGATATTGAAAAGGATGGATTCCGTCGGCACGGAAACGCATTTGACTGCCGCCGCATACATCATGGGGTCGTCAAATTTGTCCGCAAAGTAATCAATGGCCTTTTTCCCGCACACTTCCTGATTGGAGAGAAGGTAGGAAAGCATCTTCAGGAAGTGAGATTTACCGCTTCCAAAGAAGCCGGAAATCCAGACGCCGATTTTATCCGTCGGGGTGTCGATGGATTTTGCGTAGTTATCAAAGAAGGTGCGGAAATGCCGGCGAAGTTCCCGGGTGATGATATATTCGCTGAGTTCCTGCCGGAGGCTGTTTTCATCGTCCTCCATAACCTTGATGACGCCGTTGATGTCACGATTGATGTCCTTTTGGAACATATCCTGTATTTTCATGTTGTTTCCTCCGTTAAAGCAGATTGAATGCGCGGTAGTAGTTCCCGTCGTCAAATTCGTTGAACAGGCTGAGGTTCTGCCCATTGAACGACCCGGGATAGAACAGGACAATCGGGATATCCGCAAAAAGGTGCTGCATACTGTCTAATATCATATGAGCGCGCATAAATGGGTTCACTTTGCCGACTCCAGTCAGAAAAAGGACATCCTGCCCTTTGATATGAGGGGAATAATCCATTTGCGCAAGCATCGCCGCAGGGGTCGCAATCTTTTGCAGCTGATCCAGAAGATACTGCCTGCCGCGCTTTTGCTCGATACCGTCCACCGACCGGAGAACGCGTTTGCTTTCCAGCAGGGAAAGGAATATTTCGTAAAGATCACATTCGATGATGCGGTAAACTGTATTGGCTTCACTTTTCAAGCGGCGGATATAATCTTCTACAATGAGCTCGTCTTTTGGGTCGTAGCAGAAAACATGGATGCCCACCTCATTGCTGAGGCCCTTATTGGCGAGAAAGGCAGGGTCCGAAATCCTGCTTTTGATTTTGTCCAATTCTTGAGTAATCACTGCCATTTTTCGTTCTCCTAACGCAAATAATGAAAGGCGGGCAGCACTTCGAGGTCGCCGTTGGCCCGAATGCCCTGTTCGAGCTCTTCTGAAAGGAATACCGGATTCAGGGTCACGGATCGAACCGTATCCAGATATTCTGTTTCCACAAGTGAACGGACCAGTACGCTTTTGATTTTGCGGATCGTTCCTTCGCTCCACGCGGCAACCGTATCGTTTTGCGCCTGCAAGCGGGAGAAAAAGCCATTCACGTCCTTTTTTGAAAAGCTGAAATCCTGATCCAGGTATTTTTCCCCAATCACTTGGACCATAAAGTCCCAAACAACGCGGTTGTGGCGCATCATAGCGTAAAGGTTGATTTGTTTGGCAATTCCCACCGGGGCGTAGGCCAGTTCGTGGACCAGCTGCGGATTTTCCAGGGCATCCAGCCTTTTGAAGCAAGCTCTTGCGATGCGGGAAATTTCCCGTTCCGTTGGATATTGGAACAGGTTTTCCGTTCGGATTGTGCAGATCGCTTCTTCGGGGGATTTTCCGTCCAGGATGAGCCGCGCCGTGGTCCGTATTTCATGAAACAAAAATTGTTCGGCAGTTAAACCGCCATTATAGGTTGCATAATTCATGGCTTTTTCTCCATTCTGCAATGCCGTAGTGGGAGCGGAAATACAAAAATGTGTACATTCCTGTAAATGTTGTCTGATCCTATCTATTATAACATAAATGTCTTGCCTTTTCCAGAAAAAGAAGAAAAAAGCCAGATTTTTTCTTCTTTAAATTTTGTGCAAAAATGCAAATAGGCAGCTGTTCAAAATGTACACCTTCCTGTAAAAAATATCCCCTTACAACAACTTGGCTTTTTCATAAACCTCCGCCCGATAACGGAAGGTGGCAAGAGGCATCCCGCATGCTTTTGCCGCAGCTGAACCCGTGATTTCTCCGTTTTTCCATTGTTGATACAGAAAATGAAAGTTTTCCGGTAAAGGTTTCGGGGGCCTGCCAAAGCGGACGCCCCGGGCTTTTGCGGCGGCAATGCCTTCCGCTTGACGCTGCCGGATATTGATGCGTTCGTTTTCTGCCACAAAGGACAGCACTTGCAGGACAATATCGCTGAGGAACGTGCCCATCAGGTCTTTGCCCCGGCGGGTATCCAAAAGCGGCATATCCAGTACCACGATATCGATCCCTTTTTCCTTGGTCAGGATCCGCCATTGCTCCAAGATTTCCGCATAGTTGCGCCCCAGACGGTCGATGCTCTTGATATAAAGCAGATCGTCTTTTTTCAGTTTTCGCACCATTTTCCGATACTGGGGGCGCTCAAAATCCTTGCCGGACTGCTTATCCACAAAAAGGTTCTTCTGCGGAATGGAAAGCTCTTGCAGGGCAAGAAGCTGCCGGTCCTCATTCTGCTCTCTGGTGCTGACACGGATGTAACCATAAATACTGTCCATCGGATTTCCGCCTTTCCTTTGACTAAAAATATTTCCAATTTTAGGAAATATTTTATCATTTATTGCGGTGCGTTTCTATAAAAAGAAAAAGCCGGGGACAGGATCGGCTTTTTTAAAAGATCGAAACATGCATATAAGGCTGGGAAGGCTGCGGCAAGCTGAAAATCTATTATTTCAAAAATTTTATCTTGGAAGATTGGAACGAATCTCCAATAATAACAAATACCGCCCCGGCAGAATGCTGAGGTGGTATTCCTTTTGATTTTGGAAAAACGTGCAGAAATAAATATAAAAAGTCAGAAAAACGTGAAAAAAGAATCTGAAAATTTCGGAAAAACGTGCGATAATCTGCTTTAAAAGGTTCGGAAAATGTGCTATACTATATTCAGATGAATTGTAAGGCGGTGATGATGATGAAACGGAAGGCCATTTCAGACCTGATTCAATGGAAAAACAGCGACGACCGGAAACCACTGGTCATGCGCGGCGCGCGCCAAGTCGGCAAAACCTGGCTGATGAAAGAATTTGGTCAGAGTTGCTATGACAGCTTTGTCTATTTCAACTTCGATGAAGAGGATGCCCTGAAATCCATCTTTGAGGTGAACAAAAACCCACAGCGCATCATAGAATTACTTTCCCTGATCGCCGGAGAGAAGATACTGCCGGGAAAAACGCTCATTATTTTTGATGAAATTCAGGAATGCCCGGAGGCGCTGAACTCCCTCAAGTATTTTAAGGAGAAAGCCAATGACTACCATGTCATCGCGGCCGGAAGCCTGCTTGGCACTTTGCTTGCTCAACCGAAGTCTTATCCGGTGGGAATGGTCAATCTGCTTGACCTCTACCCTCTGACCTTTGATGAATTCCTGGAAGCAACGGATATGGCGCTTTACGCCTATTATGAAAGTATTCACAAAGAACAGCAGATTGAAGAAATCTTTCATACCCGCCTATTGGAAGCCTACAACTATTATTTAATTATCGGCGGTATGCCGGAGTGTGTTGCTTCCTGGGTGAAGTACAAAGATCCCGCAAAAGTATCCCAGATCCAACGCGAACTCATTGAAATTTATGAGAACGATTTTTCCAAGCACAACGGGAAGGTCAACAGTGGGCGCATTCTGATGGTGTTCCGGAGTATTGTTTCGCAGCTTGCCAAATCCAATGAGAAATTTGTCTATGGCGCGGTCCGGCAAGGAGGTCGGGCACGTGATTTCGAAGAAGCAATTGAATGGCTTGTTTCGGCGGGTATGCTCAACCGCGTTTACAATGTTTCCAAGATGGAACATCCCCTTTCCGCTTTCGACAAGCTAGATCAATTCAAGCTATTCGTGTTTGATACCGGGTTACTTAAACACATGGCCAGCATTGACAACAGTGCAATCCTCCTAAAAGCGGACTACCAGTTCAAAGGCCCCCTCACCGAAAACTTTGCCCTGCAACAGCTTCGCGGACAGTTTGAAGTAGAGCCCCGGTATTTCTCCGACAAGGGCGGTGAAATTGATTTTGTGCTGCAATACGGCACAGAGATCATTCCCGTTGAGGCAAAGGGCGGAGAGGACAAATCGGCGCCATCATTCAAACGCTATATTGCTGAACATGATCCGAAATATGCGCTTCGTTTTTCCAAGCGTGGGTATCGAAAAGATGGGTATATTACCAATATTCCGCTGTATCTTGCCCAAAAGACAAAAGAGCTGCTTTAATAAAATCTTACCACAGCAACGCCGTCTCAGCTGTACGTTCTGAAGTGGTATAGGAATATTTGATAACCGAGTATATCCGTTTTTTTCTGCCTCTATCCTGTTGGAGCATTGTAGCTGGCCGTCCCAAGTAGAAATTTTTCCGCCGCTGTGGCTGGGTTGCACTCAATTGAAGAAGCAGGGAGGATTATTTTATGGATAATGTATTACAAGCCATAAAGGATATAGTTTTAATTGCCGTCCCGATTATTACAGCCTATATCACATATCGAACAAATAAAAAGTCAAAAAAAGAATTAAATGCTGAATTAGAGGTACGCTTAAAGGAGCAGGATAATGAAACCGCCAATGAAATAAAGAAAATGCAAAAGCAGTTAGAAGTACAAAACATGCAAAGTTCATGGGAGAACAGTACGCCTACTACGCAAAAGTACATTGATGAAGCAGGTATTAAGAGATATGGTAATGTTTCAAGTTTAACTCCATTAGTTTCTCAAATTTATCAGGAATTTCAAAACAAAAATTTGGATGTTGAAGATTTAAAAACACTAAAGAAAATGCTTTTAAGTATACAGCTTCCTGCTGAAGACGAGGAACTATACCCGTATGAAATTCCAAAGTTGATGGAATATAAAAAATTACTTCGCTATATTGATAAGTTAATAGCAAATTTGGAAGCCAATAATTAAAGGCAACAGGTTCCAACTTCGGAACCTGTTGCTCTCAACCAACTTTATAGAAGCTGCTCATTTTTCAATTATGGACGTCCTAAGACAGCTTAGTACGATCTTTTGTACCCACTTCCTATTGACCATTTCAAGTTGTACAGCTGAAGCGGCGGCTCTTTTACTTTTGATTGAGTTCCCGGATCACGGCATAGTGCTTTCCAGACTTGCGGCAGATGTTGTTGTATTCATCCGATGCCATAAAATCCAGCATCCAGACCTTCGGCACCATGTACCTGGGCTGCTGCAGGATGCTTTTCAGCTTCCCGTTCCGGCACCAGCCGGCGACTGTTTTGGCGTTGTATCCGGTGGCTTGGGAAATTTGCGCCGCGCTCATGACATCAGGGTAGGAAGCCAGCTGTTCCTCAAAATACTGCCGGATCAGCAGCTTGCTGATGATTTCATATTCAATGCGGGTCTGCACAGAGGACGCGGGCGGTTTATGGTTGGGATAATTCCGGTACCATCCGCTGGGCGGGGTGTAATACCCTGGCTCCATCTCCCGGCGGCGCAGGTACTCCGCGACGTCCGCTTTGGAGATTTTGTAGCAGCGGGTCTTTTTGCCGGTATGGACGCAGGGAACCAGACCGCTTTTTAAGAGGTAGATGGATGTCCGGGTGCCGATCCGGCAGGCTGTGCGGAAATCTTTCCGGGACATGGGGTCCGGGTAAGGGACCAAAACTTCCCGGATTTTTTCTTCCAGCAGGTCACAGTGTGTTTTCAATTTGCTCATGGCGGTTTTCTCCTTTTGATGAATTGAAACCCGGAGAAACCGATCATGATGGGCTTAATTTTGCATTTTGGGGTGTTTTTTCTCGCATTTGTGCCGGATGAAGTCTGTTTCCCGGCCGGCAAACGCCGGGAAACCGGCGCGGTTTTTGCCACTGCTTATCTTGCATCCGTTCTCGCATTTTTCCAGAATCGGCGTCTTTTTGGCCGAAAACTACGTTGTCCGATTTTGACTGGTACCCACGGCGTTTGTTGGGGTTTTTCTCAGGAGAATCCCGGAATACCGGCGAAAATCCGCGGACAAAACGGCCTGCTTTGGCCTGGATTTATCTTGCCTGTCCACTCTCCCGCAAAATTCGAAATCCGGTAGGCCGGTTTTGCCGGTGCAAGGGTTCAAATCCCTTCATCTCCGCCAAATAAGCACCGCAATTTTGATACAATGGGTATCAGGGTTGCGGTGCTTTCTTTTTGCCTGAATGGGCTTATTTCAAGGGCTTTTAGGCTTTTTTCGTTTTGGACGTTGCCGGGTAGGACGATAGCCTGCCACCTATCCAGCTCGCATGAGCGACGGATGGTAGCAGGCTATCGTGTGATTTTAGTGTTATCGTTTAATTTGTGGGTAATCGTTTAAGCATTGCTGGTATCTCGGCTCTCAGAAATCTCTTGACTTACATATCCACATTTGTAAATCGCTTAACTGAAATCTGGTATGCCAGCACCATAAATACTGTGAAGCAAATGACCCCTGCTATTAGAATTAACACTTGCATCCGTATATATGCTGGTTGGTAGCTATCCATCCAAGCAAGCGCCGGAATGTGTGCGGTGGCTTCTATCGCTACCATGAGAAAAGCCATAGGAATTGCTGCAAAGATAAATGATTTTCCGACCTTGTAACCGCTTTTATAAAATGCCGTGAGAAATACCAAATCGAACACCGCATATAAGATAAATCCAAAACCATACCATGCAACGGTCGCGTCTAAACCTACGGGGTTATTTGCTATATTCATGGTATTTCGCAAAAATACAAAAGGGATAGAGAAAAGCAGTTGAAATAGCTGAAAGAAAAC
>DVJP01000076.1 GCA_018716725.1 Candidatus Merdivicinus excrementipullorum
AACAAGCAGTTTAAGGCATGGTACAAAACCAAACAGGGGTTCTCCTCTTTCGCTTCTGCCAACAACCTCATTTCCATGTTCATCTTCTTCTACAACTTCGTCCGCCCTCATTCCGCCTTGAACAACCTTACTCCGGCACAGTGCGCCGGACTCAGGCTATCCAAAAAGCGCAAACGGGAGTTTCTGCTCGTTGCGTAGCGATATTGGCTGATTTCGGGTCCTAATTTTTTCATATTTACTTTACAGTGCCAAATTATCAAGCTTTTTCTTACAATCCTATTTTAACAGTAATGAAGGAAAAACAGAAGTTTCGTTTAGTTTGTTAGTATCAACCTTTTACTTCATACAAATGCAGCCGGTTTCCTATTTTTTTCAAATATCAGCATTGAAAGGCGAATCCGGGCTGTATCCAAGGGATATTGACAAGAAAAGGCGGAAGCGTTACAATAAAAACGTTAGTTTTTATCAAAAGCGAGGATTCATAAAATGGCAAAAGAACCAGTAGCCCTGACAAGCGGCAGCGTTGCCAGGGGAATGCTGCTGTTTGCAGTGCCGATTTTTTTCAGCAACCTGTTCCAGCAGCTTTATAATGCGGTAGACTCCCTGATTGTGGGGAACTTTCTCGGCGGCGAGGCATTGGCGGCTGTCAGCTCCTCCGGAAGCCTGATTTTCCTGCTGACCGGCTTCGTAAACGGGGTGAGCTTAGGGGCCGGAGTGCTGATTGCGCGGCATTTTGGCGCGAAGGACAGGGAGGCCCTGTCCCGGACTGTCCACACCACCGTAGCTTTGGGGCTGGCGGCGGGCGCCGCTCTGACCCTCATCGGCGTTGCCCTGACTCCCCAGATTCTGCGCTGGATGGGCACGCCGGACGATGTTATCGGGAACTCGATTATCTACTTCCGCATTTATTTTCTCGGCTCCATTCCGGTGGTGCTGTACAACGTGGGGGCAAGCATCCTCCAATCAGTGGGGGACAGCCGCAGCCCCATGTGCTATTTGATTGCGGCGTCTTTGCTCAACGTGGTCCTTGACCTGCTGTTTATCGGCGGGTTCCATATGGGGGTGGGATCGGCGGCCCTGGCTACCATTCTCTCCCAGGCCCTTAGCGCGGCTCTGGCCTTCCGGAAGCTCTCCCGGAGCAAGGAAGCCTACGGCGTGCGCTGGCGGCAGATTCGCTTCCACGGCCCGACGCTGCGGGCTGTGGTGGTGCAGGGCGTGCCCTCCGGCATCCAAAATTCGGTGATCTCTTTGGCAAACGTCATTGTTCAGGCCAATATCAATTCCTTCGGCGCCCAGGCCATGGCCGGGTGCGGCGCTTACAGCAAGGTGGAGGGCTTCGCCTTCCTGCCGGTCACCTGCTTTGCCATGGCTCTGGCTACCTTTGTAAGCCAGAATATCGGCGCGGGCCAATTGGACCGGGTTCGCAGGGGGATGCGTTTCGGCATTGTCACTTCGGCGGCCCTTGCCGAAGTCATTGGCGTAGGGATTTTCATCCTGTCCCCGCTGCTTATCGGCATGTTTAACGGGGAACCGGACGTCATCGCTTTCGGCGTGCAGCAGGCGCGGACAGCGTCGCTCTTTTACTGCCTGCTGGCTTTCAGCCATTGCTGCGCGGGTATTTTAAGGGGTATGGGGCGGCCTGTCGTCCCTATGATGATTATGCTGGCCGTCTGGTGCGTGCTGCGGATTATTTACATCACCGTCACCCTGCATTTTATCCCTCACATCGGGGTGATTTTCTGGGCGTATCCCCTGACTTGGTTTATCAGTTCGGCCCTGTTCTGCTGGTATCTGGCCCGCACGCCCCTTCCCTCTCCGGACAAGGGCGCGCCTGCGGGGCATTAAGTCCTGATTCCGAGGAGTACCCTATATCAAATGCGGCGGTTTTGAGCAATTCAAAGCCGCCGTTTTTCTTTCCAGCTCAACAAATTTGCCGTATCATTAGATTTCAACAAAATTTAGCGTGCACTTACATAATAATCACGCAGAATTCGAAAACAGCGCCAAAAGAAATTGACAAATCCATCCAGGTGTGCTAATATAGTTAGCATCAAGTAACTCGTGCAGGGTTTCTTTTTTTGAGCTTGCAGTTAGCAAATCCTAACTTAAGATTTGACAGAACAAAGGGATGGTGAAATGGCGTGATGATTAACAAAAGGCTGATTGGGACGGTCAGCGAAAGCAAAAAATATGTGGCGGGCAATGTACTTCTGCAATGGTGTTCCCTGGCGGCAAATATCGCTATGATGTTCAGCATTGCCCAGCTTCTGGCGGGATTGTACCTGAGAACAGCGGATACTGCAATGTTTCTGGCCACTTTAGGAACTGCGGCTGGGTCCCTCCTCATCCGTTTTTTCTGTACTACCGGGGCCAGCCGGATGGGGTATCTTTCCTCCAAGGCGGTAAAAAGGACGCTGCGGGAACTGATTTACAAAAAGCTCCTGGGGCTTGGGACCTCTTACAGCCAGCAGGTGAAAACCAGCGAAGTGGTGCAGGTGGCGGTGGAAGGCGCGGATCAGCTGGAAACCTACTTTGGGGCCTATTTACCCCAATTTTTTTACGCCATGCTGGCGCCGCTGACTTTATTCGCTGTCCTCTGCTTTGTCAATGTTTTGGCCGCTGTTCTGCTGCTGATCTGCGTCCCGCTGATTCCCATTGCCATTGCGGCCGTGCAGACCTGGGCAAAAAAGCTTCTGTCCAAATATTGGGGGCAGTACACCGCCCTGGGCGACACCTTCCTGGAAAACTTGCAGGGGCTCGCCACCCTCAAAATCTATCAGGCGGATGAATTCAAAAACCAAGAGATGAACGCAGAGGCTGAGAAATTCCGCAAAATCACCATGAAGGTGCTCACCATGCAGCTTAACTCCATCACCATTATGGACTTAATCGCTTACGGCGGAGCGGCTCTCGGCATAATAACAGCGGTAACCCAGTACGCGGGAAATCATGTTTCCCTTTCCGGATGCCTGCTGATTATCCTGCTGGCGGCGGATTTCTTCCTTCCCATGCGGCAGCTGGGCAGTTTCTTCCACATCGCCATGAACGGAATGGCCGCCAGCGACAAAATCTTCCGCCTGCTTGACCTGGAAGAACCCGCACCCAAACAGACGCCTGTGCCGGAGGACTGTTCGCTTACCTGTTCCGGCCTGCGGTTTGCCTATGAGCCGGACAGGGAGATCCTCCGCGGCGTGGATTTACAGTTCCCGCAAGGCAGCTTTACCGCGTTGGTTGGGGAAAGCGGCTGCGGAAAATCTACGATTGCCGCCATCCTGATGGGACGGAAAAAGGACTACGTAGGTTCTGTTGCCATAGGCGGGGCGGAACTCAAAGACATCAACGAAAGTTCCCTGCTCCAAAACATCACCTATGTCAGTCACCAAAGCTATCTTTTCAAAGGCACCGTGCGGGACAACCTGCTGATGGGCAAACCGGATGCCGCAGACGGTGAGTTGTGGGCGGCGCTGGAACGGGTCAACCTGACCGGGTTCCTTAAAGAGGCCCAGGGGCTGGATACGCTTTTGTTGGAGAAGGCTTCCAACCTCTCGGGGGGCCAGTGCCAGCGGCTGGCCCTGGCCCGGGCGCTGCTCCACGACAGCCCCGTCTATCTCTTTGACGAAGCCACCTCCAACATCGATGTGGAGAGCGAAAACGACATTATGGCGGAAATCTGCCGGCTGGCAGAATCCAAGACGGTGATCCTGATTTCCCATCGTTTGGTCAATGTGGTGCAGGCGGACAAGATTTATGTGCTGGACGGCGGGAAAATTGCCGAAAGGGGCCGTCACGGCGAATTGCTGGCAAAAAATGGGCTGTACAAAAAATTATGGACCGCCCAGCAGGCTTTGGAAAACTACGGAAAGGACGGCGCAAGATGAAGAAACGAAACGGATTTCAAGTAATGGCCCGGCTCATCGGGCTGGTCAAGCCTTTAACCGGGTTTATGCTTCTTGCCATTTTGACGGGCCTTATTGGGCATTTATGCGCCGCTTTCCTGACGATTTTCGGCGGCTTCGCGGTGCTGGAAGTTTTAGAGCTGGATACTCCTTTCAGCCTCTCCCTCCTATTTGCCTGCATGGCAATCTTTGCCCTTCTGCGGGGCCTGCTCCGATATGCGGAACAGGCGTGCAATCACTTCATTGCCTTTAAGCTGCTGGCCCTTTTGCGGGACAAGGTGTTCCGGGCCTTGCGGCGGCTCTGCCCCGCCAAATTGGAGGGCCGGGACAAGGGGGATTTGATTTCTGTCATTACCTCCGACATTGAGCTGCTGGAGGTGTTCTATGCCCACACCATTTCCCCGGCGGCCATTGCTTTTCTCTTCACCGTTATCATGAGCCTTTTCATCGGTTCTTTCCACTGGCTGCTGGGGCTGATCGCCTTGGCGGCATATCTGACTGTGGGGGTCGTCATTCCTCTGGCCGCTTCCAAAATTAGCGGCGACGCCGGAATCCGGTTCCGAACCAAATCCGGAGGGCTTTCCGGATTTGTGCTGGACAGCCTCCGGGGGCTTTCCGAAACCCTGCAATACGGCCAAGGGGAAAAACGGCTGGATGAAATGAACCGGCGGACGGAGGAACTTGCCAAAGACGAGGAAAAACTGAAGCGCATTTCCGGCCGGAATACTGCGGCGACCAATACGGTAGTGCTGGTTTTTGATCTGGTAATGCTGTTTGTTTCCGCCATGCTGTGCCAAAGGGGCGCAGTGGGCTTTGAGGGCGTGCTGATCCCCACCCTGGCCCTGTTTTCCTCCTTTGGCCCGGTGATTGCCCTGGCGGCTCTGGGAAGCACTTTGCAAAACACCTTTGCCGCCGGAAACCGGGTGCTGGATATTTTAGACGAAACCCCGGCGGCAGCGGATATAACCGGCAAGCCGGAAATCGCTTTTACCGGCGCTGAGGCGGAGCATGTGACCTTTTCCTATGGCAAAGAAACCATCCTCTCCGACATATCGCTGGAGATCCCAAAGGGTTCCGTGGTGGGGATTGCAGGCCGCAGCGGCAGCGGAAAATCTACCCTGCTCAAACTGTTTATGCGGTTTTGGAAGGTGCAGCATGGCAGCGTAAAGCTCTCCGGCGCCAAGGTGGAGGACGTCAACACGGGAAATCTGCGGGACTTGGAAAGCTTTGTGACCCAGGAGACCCATCTGTTCCGGGACAGTATTGCCAACAACCTGCGGATTGCCAAGCTGGACGCGACCCATGAGGAAATCCAAGCCGCTTGCAAAAAGGCTGCGGTGCACGACTTTATCATGAGCCTGCCCAAAGGCTACGATACGCCGGTGGGCGAGTTAGGCGACACCCTTTCCGGCGGGGAACGGCAGCGTCTGGGCCTTGCCCGCGCATTTCTGCACGACGCCCCTTTCCTGCTTTTGGATGAACCCACCAGCAACCTGGACAGCTTAAATGAAGCGGTGATCTTAAAATCCCTCCGGGAGGAACGGGAGGGAAAGACGGTGGTGCTGGTCTCCCACCGGCTATCCACCATGCGGATTGCAGACAAGGTGTATTCTGTGGAGCACGGACGGATGAGCTGATACACCCGGAATATCAAGGAAACTGGAGGAAACGAAATGAAATTAAAGCGTTTGATTTTTCTGACAGCTGGATTTATTTGTCTGGGAATGGGCTGTGTGGGCGTTGTGCTTCCCATCCTTCCTACGGTTCCGTTTTTTCTGGCAACAGTGTTTTGCTTTGCCAATTCATCCCGGAAACTGCACGACTGGTTCATCAGCACAAAGCTTTACAAGAAACATCTGGAGAGCTTTGTGAAGAAAAAAGGGATGACGGTGCAAACCAAGCTGGGCATTATCATCCCTGTAACGATTGTAATGGGGATCGGCTTTTGGATGATGATGCGCGGCGGAGTCCTGGCGCCCAGCATCATTCTCCTGGTGGTTTGGGTTTGCCATATTGTTTATTTTATATTTGGCGTCAAAACGCTGAAACAGCCGGAAATGAATCCGGATCAATGCGATTAAACTTTGGTAAAATCAACAATAAACCCCGCGATATGGCGCTTCATATTGCGGGGCTCGTTTATTTTACCGAAAAGCCATCCAGAAGTTCCGGTTTATTTGCCAGGCTGTCCGCTTCGGTAATGGTGCGGATAACTTTACAGGGGACGCCGGCAGCAAAGCTGTTTGCCGGGATATCCCGGGTTACCACGCTGCCTGCGCCGATGACGCAGTTGTCGCCGATAGTCACGCCGGGGCAGACCGTTACATTTGCCCCAAACCAGCAGTCATTCCCGATTTTGACAGGCTTTGCGTAGCAGACCCTGGCCGGAGAGCCGTCGGGAGCCAAAATAGTGCGGCGTTCATCGGGCAAAAGAGGATGGATGGGCGTCACAATGCTGACATTAGGGCCAAAATTGCAGTCATCCCCAATGATTACGGGAGCATCGTCCTGGATTGTCAGGTTAAAATTACCAAAAAATCGCTTTCCAATATGGGTGTGCTGCCCGTAATGAATGAAAATCGGTCCCTGGAAAAACGCCCCTTCCCCCACTTCTGCAAAAATTTCAGAAACCAGTCCGGCACGCTTTTCCGTTTCATCCTCGAATGTCCGGTTATATTCCGTGCACAGGTTATGGGTCCGCAGCTTAATGGCCCGCAGTTCCGGGGCGCCTGGGCGGAAAACTTTGCCCGCAAAAATCCGTTCTTCTTCCTTTGCCATTCTGTTCATCCTTTCCTTAAAAAAAGCCCAACGGAATCCGTTGGGAATCCGTCGGGCTTTCCTGAAAAAACTTACGCTTCTTCTTTCATTTTTGCGAAGCACTCGCTGCAGTAAACAGGGCGGTCTTCACGGGGTTTGAAAGGAACCTTTGCTTCACAGCCGCAAGCGGCGCAAGTAGCTGTGTACATTTCTTTCTGAGCTTTGGTGCTGTTCTTGCGGGCAGCACGGCACTCTTTGCATCTCTGAGGCTCGTTTTCGAAGCCTCTTTCCGCGTAGAATTCCTGCTCACCAGCAGTAAAGACGAATTCTTTGCCGCACTCTTTGCATTTCAGGGTTTTGTCTTGGAACATTTTACTATACCTCACTTAGGTTTTTATTTTGCCCGCAGACGGATTTGCACCGCCACCTTTGCCTTGCAACGCTCTGCGATTAAGCTATTGGGGCAGACAGATACACACGAACTATGGCCGATGGATTGTTTTCAATTTCCGGCGGACGCGCTGCAGAGCATTATCAACTGACTTAGGTGAAATATTCAGAGATTTTGCGATAGTTTGATAATCCATTCCTTCCAATGCCGCAAAAAGGACTTTCCGTTCCATTGGGGTAAGCAGCGTTTGGATCCCGTTCATAACGGCCTCCAATGCCTCCCGGTTTAGGAAAATCTGCTCCGGAGAAGAATCATCAGAAACCACTTCCGCATCTTCTAACGGGACGTGATTCCGCAACGCCGCCGCCTTTTGGCTGGTGGCCTTCTCCACAGCTTTTTGCACACGGTTTCGGATACAAACCAGGGCATAAGTGCTGAACTTAGTGTGATTGTCACGGTGAAAGCTTCTGACCGCATCTAAAAGGCCGATGCAGCCTTCCTGGACTAAGTCGTCAAAATCAAACACATTCTGATATTGAACTGCATATTTTTGGATCAGGGGGAGATACCGGGACATCAGCTCCGCTAAAGCGGCGCTGTTGCGTTTCTGGTACTGTTCTGCCAATGCTTCATCTGTAAGTTGCGGGACAGCCGCCATGGTTTCTTCACCTAATCTTTCCTAATGTAACTATCATACATGAGAATTTTCATTTTGTCAAGGCTTTTTATTAAAAAAATCAAATTGCACCACGATTTGACAAAAAATTTAGTTATCTGACACAAGAATCTTACTCTGGATTTTTCACGGAAAATCGCGGCTTTTTCATTTTTAACCTTTAATTTTCTAAATAAAAAGAATATTATGCGTGAATAAATCAAAACATCATATTTATCCTTTTTTTCGGTAACTGCTGGGAGGCTGTCCCACAGCCCGATGAAACAGGCCGGAAAAGTAATGCGCGTCCTCATACCCCAAGCGGGAAGCGATCTCCTGTACGGACAACGCGGTGCTTTGAAGCAGGCGGCAGGCCAGTTCCATTTTCTGTTTCAAAAGATACGCATAGGGCGTGACGCCATAAGTGCGCTTAAACAGCTTGCTGGCATAATCCGGCGAGCGAAAAATCTGCCCCGCCAACTCGGAAACTGACACCAGCCGGGAAACATTTTGATCTAAATATATTTTCATGGCCGCCGCTTCCGAAGGCGCCGGCGGCTGATGGTCTGCAGGCCGGCTCAATCTCGCGCAGATTTGGTGAAATTTCAGGGAGCAGGCCTGCTGGGCATCAGACATCCCGGAGCCAGCCAGACGGTAAAACTGCCGGAATTCCGGTTCCAGACAGGCCCCGGGAAAAATCACCTGCCCGGACAGCCCGTAAGCGGAAAACAGCGAGGCAGGCAGACGGCCCCGGACATTCATAAAAATTTTTACCCACGGGTCGTCCGGGTCGGAAAAGTAGTGGTGGGAAGCCCCCTGGGGCAGTAGGTAGCAGTCCCCGGCGGACGCCGTATGGCGCAGATTGTCCACAATTACCGTGCCGGTCCCCTGCACCACCTGTTCCAGAACCCAAACTGGGGAACAGCTCCGGTAAATCTCGTAGCTCCCATCGCACCAGGAAATCCCGGCCAACTCCAAAATAAACGGTTCTTCCCATCCGGGAAAATACAGCAAATCCTCTTTCAAATTGGATTCCTCACTTTTTCATCGGTTTTCCGGCTTGCAAAAGTCCTGTTTTCAGTGTATCCTACACCTGAAGGGATGTCAAGCCCCGATTCATATTTTGGAGGGATTTTTATGAAACTGCGCGCCCCTGCGCTTCCGCTGATTACAGTTGACCCTTATTTCAGCATCTGGTCCGCCGCCGACCGGCTCACCGACCAAATGCCCTGCCACTGGACAGGAAAGCTGAACTCTATCACAGGAACGGCGGTCATTGACGGCACGTCCTACCGTTTTCTGGGAACCGGCGAGGAACCCGCCATGAAGCAGGTTTCCGTAGAAGTGGAGGCCATGTCCACCGAAGTTTTCATGGAAGCTGGGAATGTCCGGCTCCGGCTGTTTTTCCTCACTCCCCTGCTGATGGACGACTATGAGCATTTGACCCGGCCGGTATCCTATCTGCATGTTTCGGCGGACAGCCTGGACGGACAGGAGCACGAAGTTTCTGTAAAAATTTCCGCCAGCGAGGAGCTTTGCCTGGACTGCAAGGGGCAGATGCCGGTGACAACTGAAACATCCATTCTCCCCGGCAATATCCACACCGCCAAAATGGGAAGCGTTAAGCAGGAAATCCTTGCAAAAAGCGGCGACGACATCCGGATCGACTGGGGATATTTCTATCTGTCTGTTCAGGGGGAACAGGCAGAAGTTTCTGTGTATCAAGAAGACATGGCCTGGGTATCCGCCGCGGCGGACGTCAGCCGGGAAGGAGCCTTGTTTGCTTTCGCTTATGACGATATTGAAAGCATGGTCTACTTTGGTGACCGCCTGAAATCCTGGTGGAACCGGGACGGCAAAACCATTGAAACCGCCATCTGCGAAGCTTACGGCGATTATGCGGAAATGGAAAAGAGCTGCGCCGCCTTTTCTTACAAGCTGTTTAGGGATGCTGTGAAAGCCGGCGGGGAAAAATACGCGGAGCTTCTGCTTTTGGCTTATCGGCAGGTGCTGGCCGCCCACAAGCTGGTTTTAGATAAGGATGGGAATCTCCTCTATGTTTCCAAGGAGTGCTTCTCCAATGGATGCGCCGCCACGGCCGATGTCAGCTACCCCTCCATTCCCATGTTCCTGCTTTACAATCCGGAACTGGTCAAAGGGATGATGCGCCCCATTTTCCGCTACGCGGAAGGCGGCGTTTGGCCCTTTGATTTTGCGCCCCACGATGTGGGCCAGTACCCTCTGCTGAATGGGCAGGTTTACTCCGAAGGCACCGACCCGCGGTGGCAGATGCCGGTGGAAGAATGCGGCAACATGTTGCTGATGATGTCCGCTGTTTGCGTCGCTCAGAAGGACGCTTCTTTCGCGGCGGAGCATTTGGAAACCTTAAAACAGTGGGCCAAATACCTGCTGGAAAACGGCGCCGACCCGGACAACCAGCTTTGCACCGATGATTTCGCCGGGCACCTGGCCCACAACTGCAACCTTTCTTTGAAGGCGATTATGGGCCTTGCTGGACTGGCGGAAGTGTTCCGCTTGTTAAAGGATGAAGAAACCGCCGGATTTTACCGGGATGCGGCGGAAAAAATGGCGGAAAACTGGGTGAAAACCGCCGCCAACGGGGACGGCAGCTACCGGCTGGCCTTTGACCGCCCCGGCACCTTCAGCATGAAATACAATGTGGTGTGGGACAAAGTTATGGGGCTGGGAATTTTCCCCAAAGGCGTCCTGGCTTCGGAATTTGCCAGCTATCGGAAGCGGATCAACCCCTATGGCATGCCTTTGGACAACCGGGAAACCTACACAAAATCCGACTGGATTGTCTGGACAGGGACCCTGGCCCAGGAACGGGAGGATTTCGAAGAATTTGTTGCGCCCCTTTGGACGGCGTATAACTGCACTCCCTCCCGGGTGCCCATGGGCGACTGGTACCAGAGCATTACCGCCATGCAGGTTGGATTCCAGCACCGCAGCGTACAGGGCGGCCTGTTTATGAAGCTTTTGGAAGCATCCGGCCGCTGCCGTGTTCATAAATAAACGGCAAATTGCAAAAGAGTGAGCGTTTTGCGCTCACTCTTTCGTTTTATTCCGAAACCCGCAGGGAAATATCCCCCATGCCGTTGGTAATCTTCACCAGAGGCGCTTCCCCATTGGTTGATTCCTGGTAATGTTTGGACACTGACTGCTGATTCAGCCGGACTTCTCCCATCTCCGTTGACAAATCGTAGGAATAATCTTCCTGTCTGCCCTTTAAGGAGAGTTCCACGTCCCCCATGCCGCAGCTTATAGTGGCTGTGCCGGAGACGCGGAGGTTTTCCCCATCCACGTCCCCCATACCGGAGGCCGCTTCTAAGCTTTCCGCTTCCACATTTTCCGCGTCAAAATCGCCGGTGCCAATGGCGCAGGATACGTTTCTGAACGAAACGTTTTCCAAATCAACGTCGCCCACTCCCAGCGCCATAACAAGTTCCGGCTGAGAGCCGTCCGGGAGATACAGGGTCACTTTCCGGTCGTCGTTCCCATTGAAAATCCCGCCAATATTTTCTTCGCGCGCCTGCTCCTCAATGGTCAGGACGCCGTTTTCCATTTTGTAGGAAATCTGTCCATAATCGGAAATATTTTCCCATTGCAGCCACGCTTTGTCGGTGCGGCTGTGCTTTACATCGAAGTCTGTGACTGCCAAAGATACGTTAATCCGTTCCACGTTCCCAGAGAAATCCGCCTCGCCGGAACCGGGGGTGATGGAAGTCATGCCGTTATGGTGTCCGGCATTGTCATTGTCATTGGCATTCCCGGATGAAGCTGGAATTTTTTCCAAGCTGCCGTGAAAATCATCCTCATCCCAGTCGTCCCAATCCAGGAAATCAAAGGCTTCATCCCAGCGGTCCGAGGAGATGCTGAACCCGCCCCGGCCGATGTACAGGGACCAGCCGTTGTCAAATACGATTTCCTTGCCGCGGCCGCCCATGAGCACCGCTGTAAAATACAGGATGCCGCCGATGATGATAAGCCCCGCGCCTACTGCGGCGGTAATCCCTAAAGTCTTTTTCATAACCAAATTCTCCCCTTTCAGCAGTTTACTGCGTAATCATGCCGCCGCATTTTTCCTTTAAGAATCGGAAAAAACGTTTGCATTGTTTCCAGCACCAGGGAACCAAATATTTAAAGCACAATATGGTCAAGGAACCGAAAAGCAGCATCGCGCCCAGATAAGCTAAGGCCATTCCCACTAACAACAAACCATCCGGCGGTGAGGACACCAGCATGGGGACCCCCAAAAACAGCGCCAAGAAAAATCCAACCAGCAAGACAATACAGGAAACCACCAAAGCCAAAACCGTTATGATTACACTGAACAGCAGCGCCAGTACTGTTACCACCGCGCCGAACAGCAAAGGCAGCCAGATCACGCTGGACAAAATCACCAGCGCCCAGAACAGAGCTTTCCCGCCGGTAGATTTCTGTTTCACTTCCGGGCCAATCCGCTTAAACTGCCTGCCCTTGGCTTCGCCTTCCGTCTGTTGGGCAGAGGTTTTCGCGATGCTGAAGGTGGAATTTGCGATAATATCCCGAGCCAGCTCCGCAGGAGAACCCAGCTCCTCAATGACACGGGCCTCGTTTTCCGGACCGGCGTCGTCAAAATATTCCTCATAATAGCGAATGGCCTCTTCCTGCTCCGCCTCCGCAAGGGATTGCAGATGCTTTTTCAACTCCGCCAGAAATTCATTCCTTGTCATAACGTTTCTCCTCCAAAAGAAGCTGATCGATTTTTTCTTTGAACCCGGACCACTCCGTCCGGTAAAACGCCGTCATCTCCCGGCCCTTTCCTGTCAGACGGTAGTACCGCCGGTTCCGGCCCTGGAACGGCTCGTCGTAGGTTTCCAGCGCACCGTCTTTTTGCAGCCGCCGCAGAACTGGGTACAAGGTGGATTCAGATACCTCGATCACACTCCGTATCTGCTGTGTCAGCTGGTACCCATACGCGTCGCCGGAAGCCAGCACCGATAAAACGCAGGCGTCCAGCAGGGCTGACCCGATTTGATATACCACGGAATCCCTTCTTTCTTTGTGTCTAATAATATTATACATCATATATCATTGAGCTTGATAATATTATATCCAGTATAATATTATTTGTCAATAGGAAAATCAAAATTTTTTTGACAAAAAACAGATTTTGTGATACCCTGTTCCAGAAGGGAGTGGCGTGTATGGAATACCGATCAATAGAACGGGCTGTTTTTTTGTCCCGGCCCAACCGGTTTATTGCCTACTGTCAGGTAAACGGCAAAGAGGAGGTTGTCCACGTCAAAAACACCGGCCGGTGCCGGGAACTGCTGATTCCGGGGACGGAAGTCTGGCTGGAACCAGCAGCGGACCCCAATCGGAAAACCAAATGGTCTTTGGTGGCGGTGAACAAAGGCGGACGGCTCATCAACATTGATTCCCAGGCCCCCAACCAGATTGCCTGGGAAGCCTTCCAATCCGGGAAACTGCAAATCCCGGGATATGAACATCCCCTGGAAGTCCGGCGGGAGGTAAAATTTGGGGAATCCCGGCTGGATTTCTGCCTGGAAGGCGGTTTCGGCCTGGCTTACGGGGAAGTAAAAGGGGTGACGCTGGAGGAAAACGGCGTCTGTTCTTTTCCAGACGCCCCAACGGAACGGGGCGTGCGGCATATTGAGGAGCTGATTGCCGCCAAAAAGGCGGGATACGGGGCCTTTTTGCTGTTTATTGTGCAAATGGAGGGGATGAAATTTCTGATTCCCAACGAAAAAACGCATCCCGCCTTTGGCGAGGCCCTTCGGGAGGCCGCCAAGGCGGGAGTGGCGATTATTGCCCGGACTTGCTCCGTGAAGCCGGGCTCGATTTGGCTGGATGGGGAGATTCCGGTTTATCCGGATGGAATACCCGGTAAAACCAGCGGAAATCTTCCCGAGTGAAAGTCCCTGTGGCGCAGAGGAACAGGAAGTAAAGCCCCAGCGCCGCCCCAATCCGGGCAACCGCATCCCAGCCGGCGGACAAGGCGGTAAAGTTTAAAAGTACATTGGCGCACAGGCAGGCGCCGGAAACGCAGAGTACCGGTTTTACAATCCACTGAACCAAGTGAATCCGGATGCAGGTAACAGAGGCCAGCCGGGCAAAGCTTAAGGTGGCGTTCAAAAAGGTACTGGCGAACATGACAAAAATATACCCGTTTACGCCGTAAATCGGAAGCAGAAACCACAAAAGGCAGATACTGACGGCGGAATCGCAGATGCTGTACCGCAGGACGCTCACCTGTTCGTCCATTCCCTTGAGCATGGAATCCGCCACATTGTCCAGGTACATCAGCGGCACCAATGGGGCCAGCAGCCCCAGCATACTGCCCACACCCTCCTGTCGGTAAACCGCCCAGCCCAGTTCTTCGGCGAAAAAGACAAAGATACCGGTCATGGCCGCCGCGAATAGGAGGGTGTATCGCACCACCTTGGACACCAGCCGGCTGATCCGGGCGTTGTCCCCCACCGCCTGGGCTTCGGCGATTTCCGGCACCAAAAGGCTGGAAAATGAGGTCAAAAAGGCGGTGGGAAAGGTGAGGATGGGCATGACCATGGCTTCCGTCATACCGTACTGGGCCAATGCCCCGGAGCCGGACGCGCCGTATTTCCGCAGTCCCCGGGGGACCAGCAGGTTTTCAATGGTGCGGAGGATGGATTTCAGATAACTGCTCAGGGCAACCGGCAGGGTGATCCGGACCATCCGGCGGGTAATGTCCCGGGAGGAGGTTTTGACAAAGCTCCATTTCCGCCGGTCCCGCAGATAGAGGATAAGGGAAAAAAGGAAGGAAATCAGCTCCCCGCCCAAACAGCCGCCTGCCGCCGCAGCGCAGGCCAAAGTCAAATTCCCTTCCGGCACAAGGGCGGTGAACAGCACGATAGCTACCGCCATATGGGCCAGCTGCTCCACGATCTGCCCGCCGGAGGATTTCCCCGCCATGCGCAGGGCGAAAAAATAGCCCCGCAGGCTGGAGGAAAAGGCCATAAAAGGCAAGGCAAGGGCGAGAATTTTCAGGGAGAGAACCGTCCGGGCATCCCCTAACAAAACTGTGCCGATAGGTTCCGCCAGGCAGAAAAGGCCAACGGCCGCCAAAAGGCTGACAATGAGCCCGTAGCGCATACATTTCCGCATGGCGTCATCGGCCCCGGCGTAAGACCCGGCGGCCAGTTCCTCCGCCACCAGCCGGGTGACAGAAAGATAAATCCCCGAGGTGGCAAAGGTGCTGGCCAGGCCGTAGACCGTGGCAGTCAGCTGGAAAAGCCCCATGCCCTCGGCCCCCATTTTGCCGGATAGATACGCGCCGAAGGCCACCCCCAGCGCCCGCATGAAAAAGGAACCGGCAATGAGAATCACCGCGTTTTTAAAAAACAGCTTTGCCTGCATAAAATCCCCCCGTCCGTTCAGGAAAGTATATGAACGGACAGGGGGATTTAGTCTTATTTTTTAAAGTCCATGTGCTGCTCACAGGTGCCCAGCATGGGGCAGACGGTGCACTGGGGGGACTGGGCTTTGCAGAATTCCCGGCCGAAATGCACCAGCCGGTGGCAGAAATCGCTGCTTTTTTCCGGCGGCAGCAGTTCCCGCAGGGCCATTTCCACCTTATAGGGGTCTTTTACCGTAACCAGGCCCATGCGCCCGCAGATGCGGATGCAGTGGGTATCCGTTACAACGGCGGGTTTGTGGAAAACATCCCCCATAATCAGGTTGGCGGTTTTCCGGCCGATGCCGGGAAGTTTGGTCAGTTCCTCAATGGAATCGGGGAGTTCCCCGCCGTAATCCCGCAAAAGCATCTGGGCGATACCGATAATATCTTTGGCCTTGGTGCGGAATAACCCGCAGGGCTTGACGATTTCCTCAATATCAGCCAAATCCGCTTCCGCCAAAGACTGCAAAGTCGGGTATTTGGCGTAAAGCTCCTTGGTAACGATGTTCACCCGGGCGTCGGTGCACTGGGCCGAAAGCCGGGTGGAAATCAGCAGTTCATAAGGCTTTTCATAAGTCAGGGAACAGACGGCGTCCGGGTAAACTTTTTCCAAAGTCTCCACCGCCGCCAAGGCCAGTTCCTTTTTCTCCATAAAATTCAATCTCCTTCGCGCTGTTTTGGTGTTTACAGGAGGCATTCCAGCTGGCAGTCAAAAGGCTCCTTTTCCACGTGAGCCATGTTGTATTCTTCTGCCTCTGCACAGCCCATAGCTTTGTAAAAGGCCTGGGTTTCCACCGCCGAATGGGCGGATATATAAAGCTTGCGGGCGCCTTGAGCCTTTGCCCATTCTTTGACCCGCCGAAACAGCTCCCGCCCGACGCCCTGGCCCCGCAGTTCCTCCGAAACATGGATGCTGGACAGATCCAGATATTCTTGATTCTTTCCAAAAAGCCCCGGTTCCACCGAAGCAAAACCTTTAAGCCTTCCATCCACAAAGGCCCCCAGCACCAACCCGCCGGTGCGGACGGTATTTTGCAGGCAGGAAACCAGGAATGCATAATCCTCTTGGCTCCAGTCGTCGATAAAAGGGTCCGGTTTTTGCTGCCAGCAGCCGTCGATTTTCCGCCAGCACAAATCTACCGCCTGGCGGCGATGGAAATCTCCAAAAAGCTCCAGGCAGATGTCCTCTGGCCGCAGCGGCGCAAATTGAACCGGGATTTTCGCAGGATGTTCCATGGGCCCCTCCCTTATTCCTGAGGCTTGCCCGCAGTTTCGGCGGGCTGTTCCGGAGCCCTGCTCTCTTCCGCAGGATCTTCCTTCATCAAGTCCTCCTGGGAATGTTCCAGCTGCTGATCCAAGTCCTGCAAGCTTCGCAGCACATCAACGGAGTATTTCCGAAAATTTTCCCCCGCCTGGGAAAGCTGCTGCCGGACGCCGGACAGTTTTTCCGCAGCCTTTTTGGCCTCCCTGGCGGCGGTTTCCCGGATTAAGACCGCCCGGTCGTTGGCCTTGCCGATAATGTGGTCGGCAGTCTTCTTAGCTTCCAGCATCATCTCCCCGATTTCAAAGCTGGCCTTTTCGGAATTCTGCTGGTCTTCCAGCTCCTGGATGCGTTTTTTCATGGTGCGGTTGTTTTCTTCCAGGATTCCCCGTTTTACGGAAAGCTCGGAGTTCAGGGCTTTTAAAGACTGCATTTCCTTCTGCATTGCTTCCAAACGGGTTTTCCGTTCCTCATTTTCCCCGGAAACTGCCTCCAGCTGTTCCCGGCACTGGGTAAGCTGAGAAGAAGCCTCAGCATACTTCCCTTCCAGTTCCTGACGTGCCGCTTTTTCCCGGGCCAATTCTTTGCGGGTGTTTTCCAGTTCTTCTGTATTGCGGGCGTTCATTTCCTCAAAGCACCGGATTACATCGTCCCGGTCAAAGCCGCCGAACACTGCTTTTTTAAATTTATCCCCATATTCCATCGCTGATTTCCTCCTGTCCATCCCAATTTTGTCTTTTTATATTGTAAAGTACATCTGCCTTACAGCAAAATTCGTCCATTTAGCTCCTTGAAGATATTATACCATTGAACCGTCTGGTTGGCAAGTGGATTTCATCCGTTTGCGCCGGAAACCGTCACGTTACCGCAAAGCAACGGCATCTTTTCCCAAAAGCCCGGAAAGCTCCTCCAAAAGCTCCTGCTTTCCGCTGACGCAGGGACGGCCCGGGGGATAATGGTATTTCTTATCTTCATCGAAATAAATCTTCACCGGCGTCTGGCCTGGGTAATCCGCCAGCAGGGTCAGCACCGCCGGAAGGCGGCGGTCGTTTTTGGAATTCATCCGCAAAAACAGGGTCCCGGCAGGCTGGGAATCCCGGAATGCTTCCAGGTCTATGAGCCGGTCAGCCAGCACCTTCGCCGGCTCCTCCTCCCGGAGGGAAATCCGGCCCTCCACCACAAAGGGGGCGTCCTTCTGCAAAACCTGCTGGTAATCCCGGTAAACCGTGGGAAACAGCACCACCTCAATGGCGCCGCTGCGGTCCTCCAGATTTAAAAAGCACATCATCTGGCCGGACTTGGTGTTCATGGTTTTCTTCCCGGCGGCCATTCCCAAGAGCCGCACCTGCTGGCGGTCCTGGTACCGGCTTTCCTCCGCCGTAATAGCGGCGGCCTCATCCATTTTCCAGCGTTTGGCCAGCAGGCGGTACTCATCCAGGGGATGCCCAGTCAAATAAAAGCCCAGGGCCTCATACTCCTGGCGGAGCTTTTCTCCAATGGAGGATTCTCCGATCCGGGGGATAGAAAGCTCCGGTTCGGCGATTTCCGCCGCTGCAAACAGGTTCATTTGGCCCCCGGCATGGCTTCGGGCGTAACCTGCGGCGGAATCCATAGCCGCTTCATGAACTGCCAAAAGTTCTTTGCGGGCATAGCCAAAGCAATCAAAGGCGCCGCACCGGATGAGGTTTTTCAAGGCTTGTTTGTTCAAATCCTTTCCCGCCATCCGTTTGCAAAAGTCCAAAAGGCCCGTAAAGGGGCCGTTTTTCTTCCGTTCCGCCACAATATTGTCAATAACGGAACGGCCCAATCCCTTGACTGCCAGCAATCCAAAGCGGATGCCTTCCCCTTCCATCCGGAAGGAACCGGTACTCCGGTTAATGTGGGGCGGCAGGATTTCGATGCCAAGTTCCTTGCATTCCCCCAGATATTCGGTGAGCTTCCCCGTCCAGTCCAGAATGGAGGTGAGCAGGGCCGCCATATACTGCCGGGGGTAGTGGCATTTCAAATAGGCCGTCTGATAACTGACCACCGAATAAGCGGCGGCATGGGATTTATTGAAAGCGTATTCCGCGAAGGCGGCCATCTCGTCAAAAATATGGTTGGCCACATCTTCCGGCACCCCGTTGGCCACAGCGCCGACGCACTCAAAGGAGCCGTCCTCCCGTTTTTTGCCGTGGATAAAGTTTTCCCGTTCCGCCTGCATCACGTCCACTTTTTTCTTGCCCATAGCCCGGCGCACCAAATCTGCCCGGCCGTAGGAGTAGCCTGCCAAAGACCGGCAGACCTGCATCACCTGCTCCTGGTAAAGCAGAACGCCGCAGGTTACCCGCAGAATCGGCTCCAAAAGGGGCGTTTCATAGCGGATCTGCTCCGGATGGAACCGGTTGCGGATATAAGTGTCAATGGAGGAGCTGGGGCCGGGACGGTAAAGGGAGGTGGCCGCCGTCAAATCCTCGATACAGTTTGGCTTCATGGCAACCAGCATCCGCCGCATCCCCGCCGACTCAAACTGGAACACCCCTTCCGTTTCCCCCTTGGAAAACATGGCGAACACTGCCGGATCCTCCAGGGAAATTTTATCTATGGAAAATTCCGGCTCTGTTTTGCGGACAGCGTGGACCGTGTGGTCAATGACCGAAAGGTTCCGAAGGCCCAAAAAGTCCATTTTTAACAGACCCAGTTCTTCCAAAGTGGTCATGGGAAACTGAGTCACGATAGATTCGTCACTTTTTGCCAAAGGGACGTACTCGTCCACCGGCTTGGCGGTAATGACAACGCCGGCGGCATGGGTGGAAGCGTGCCGGGGCATCCCTTCCACCTTTTTGGCCATATCCAGCAATTCTTTTACCTGAAGGTCGGTGTCATAGAGGGTTTTTAAAGATTTTTCCTCGGAAAGGGCCGCGTCCAGGGTAATTTTCAGCCGGTTTGGAATGAGCTTTGCCACCCGGTCCACAGCCTGGTAGCTCATTCCCAAAGCCCGGCCCACGTCCCGGACCGCCGCTTTGGCCGCCATGGTCCCGAAGGTGGTAATCTGGGCCACATGGTCAGCCCCATACCGGCGCACCACATAATCGATGACCTCACCCCGTCGTTCATCGGAAAAGTCCACGTCGAAGTCCGGCATGCTCACCCGTTCCGGATTGAGGAACCGCTCAAAAATCAGCTGGTATTTAATGGGGTCCACACCGGTAATGCCCATGCAGTATGCCAAAAGGCTCCCGGCCCCGGAGCCCCGCCCCGGCCCCACCGGGATGTCCCGGCTTTTGGCGTAGCGGATAAAATCGTAGACGATCAGGTAATAATCCACATACCCCATCTTCTTGACCACGCTCATCTCGTAGTCAAACCGCTCCTGCAATTCCGGCGTGATCGTGCCGTACCGTTTTTTCAATCCACGAGTGCAGAGGTCGGTAAAATATTCCTCGGAAGTCCGGCCGTCCGGGGTTTCAAAGTGTGGCAGCTGGGTTTTGCCGAAAGTAAATTCTACCTGACACCGGGCGGCAATGGCGGCGGTGTTGTCCAAAGCGTCCTCAAAGCCGGGAAGGGCCTTTTCCATTTCCTCCCGGCTTTTCAGGTAAAATTCCTCGGTGGGGAATTCCATGTCGTTTTGCTCGTCAACGGTGTGGTTGGTTTGGATGCACACCAGCACGTTCTGCATCCGGGCGTCCTCTTTTTTCAGGTAATGGCAGTCGTTGGTGGCGGCCAGGGGGATGCCCGTTTCCTTAGAAAGGCGGCGCAGCAAGGGCAGAATCCGCCGCTGTTCCTCAATGCCGTGATCCTGCACCTCAAGGAAGTAATTCCCTTCCCCGAAAATATCCCGGTAGCGCAGGGCCGTTTCCTTGGCCCCGGAAAAGTCCCCAGTGGACAGCTTCCGTGGGATTTCCCCTGCCAGGCAGGCCGATAAAGCAATAAGCCCTTCATGGTATTTTTCCAGCAGCTCCAAATCCACCCGGGGCTTGCTGTAAAAGCCCTCGATATACCCGGCGGAAACCAGCTTAATAAGGTTTTGGTAGCCCTGCTGGTTTTCGCAGAGCAAAACCAGGTGGTAGGGCTTGTTGTCCACCTGGAACACCTTGTCGAACCGGGTCCGGGGGGCCACATAGACCTCGCAGCCGATAATGGGCTTTACCCCCTCTTTTTTGCAGGCCTTATAAAAATCCACCACGCCGTACATGCAGCCGTGGTCGGTAATGGCGCAGGCCTCCTGACCGGCTTCCTTGACCCGCTTGGGAAGCTCGGAAATCCGGCATGCCCCGTCTAACAGGCTGTATTCTGTGTGCAGATGCAGATGGACAAAGGGTTTCATAGCTTCCCTCCTACTTCAACATTCCGTTTCTTTCGCAAATATACCTTGTGAATATGTCCACAAAATTCCCTGGGCGTCCTCAAAATAAAGAATTTTTAAATCCGGGCTGGCGCCGTATAGGAAGAATCCCCGTCCCAGTTTTTGAAAAGCTGTCCGCTCCTGCTCCGTGGTTTTTGTAAGCAGATGAAACGAGCGTTCACATCGCTCAATCCATCGCTTTTCATAATCCACGGCTGAAAGGATTCTTTGGGACAAATCGGCCACTGTGCAAAGGCTAAAGCGTTCACACCACCGGATATCCTCCCGGTACAAAGTTGGGCCGGGTTCCTTGATAATGATTTCGTCCTCATCGTACAATACGGGAAGTTCCAAAATTCCCATGGAAAATGCCGCAAAAGCCCGGGTGTGCCCGTCCGTTAAGGTATACCGGCCGTTTCCAAAATCGTGGACCGGCAGAGGCTGGCACCGCGCTATAGTATCAGGCGAAAGCCATGTCCGGACCCGGGCAAGCTTTTCCTCGCTCAAATAAAGCTGGCTGATTCCCAGCTCCAAAACAGGCATCTGCCGGATCCCATCAAATCTCATGCTTTTTCTCCCGCCGCAGGATCCCTGTGACAAGAATGCCCAGAATCGGGAAAACCGCGGCAATCAAAAGCCCTGCTTTCATACCGATCTGGTCGGCAGTCAAGCCCATATTGGCGGCCCAATTCACCAGGGATTCGTTTTCCATGGCCGTATCTACCACAATCCCCACCAGCTGAGGTCCAACAGAGCCGCCCAGATCGCCGCCTGCCGCCATCAGGGCGAAAACCGCCACTCCGGCCGTGGGAAATTTATCCGACGCCACCAGCAGGCTGCCCGGCCAGAGCATGGACACGCAAAAGCCCGTCAATCCGCAGGCAATCAGCCCCACAAGGGCAATATTGGAAAAAGCGGCGGTGAGATAGCAGACAGCCGCGCCGATTGTCCCGGCAAAAAGCACCCGTCGGATGTGCTTCCCATATTTGGCATATAGAGAACGTCCCAGTCCTAACATCACCGCGAACATGGCCACCCCGAAAATATCCCCGTAAACCTTGGGGATGTTTAGGGCTTTTTCCAGGTAGCTGGAACTCCACTGGGACATGGTGCATTCGCTGGCCCCGCCTAAGAAAATGCACAGAAAGCAGAGGATTAAGGCGGGCTGGCGGATAAGCTTCACCACGCCGCCGCTTTTTTCCGGCGTCTGCATGGGAGGGACCGGCTGCTTGTGGTACAAAACCGCGCTGGCCGCCGGAATCAGCGTCCAGAGGATAGCCAGCCAGTGCCAGTTTTCCCCGCCGAACACCTTCAAGAAGAGGGTGCTGACAATGACCACCCCCACCACGCCCCAGGCGTAGATAGAGTGGAGCTTGCTCATTTCCCGTTCCGGGTTTTCCGCCGGGATGGCCGCAATGACGGGGCTGATAAGCACCTCTGCAAGCCCTCCGGAGGAGGCGAACACAACGCTCCCCAAAAACAGCCCAAAATACGCCGTTTCCGGGAAAAACAGCGGATATAATGCATAGATCAAAAGCCCGGCCGCAGTAATCACAGGGATGGCCCGCACGGTCTTTTCGATGTTAAACTTATGAGAATAAAAAGAAAAAATCAGGTCGATGAACAGCTGAGTGCAAAAATTCACCAAAACCAGCGTTCCCAGCAGGGCGTAGGAAATCCCATACAGCTCCCGGAAGGAAACAAACAGCAGAGGCTGCAAAGAACCAACCACAGACATAGAAAGGTTGGTGGAATAACAGGCGTATTTTAAGCGTCGGTAATCTGGCTGCATGCGAAGTTCCCCCACTATTTGGACTGCACTACGAAGCCTGTCCCCGTCACTTCCGCCACAGGGGCGCCCAGCTCGTCCCGAATAGAAACGGTGTAGTAACCGGTGCTGCGGCCCTGCTTGACCCGTTTGGCCTCGGCGATAAGGCGGCTGCCCTTGGCCGTACCAAGGTAAGAAATCTGGCTGGTTAAGGTAACCACGCTTTTCTCCCCGCAGTTGGCCGCCACAGCGAAGGCGAAATCCGCCAGGGTAAAAATAGCCCCGCCCATGACGGCCCCTCTGGCGTTGCGGTGGATGTCCGAAAGTTCCATGGAGCAGCGGGCGAACCCGTCCTCCGCCTCATCAATAACCGCCCCGGCGGCTTTTGTCGCAAAAAGATCCCCGGAAAAATATTCCCGGATTTCATCCAGTGATTTCATCTTGACACATCCTTTTCTTCCGTATTGGCCCGCAGTTCCTGGGCAGCCTGCTGAATCCGTTTCAAACGGTGGTTGACCCCGGACCGGCTCAAAGGCGGGTTCAGCATAGCCGCCAGCTCCCGCAGAGAACATTCCGGGTTTTCCAGCCGCAGTTCCGCCAAAGGCCGCAGTTCCTCGTCTAAATAGGACAACCCGCGCCGTTCCTTAATATAAGCAATATCCGCCACCTGGCTCCGGGACGCGCTGACGGTTTTGTCCAGGTTTGCCGTTTCGCAGTTGGTAGCCCGGTTCACCTTGTTGCGCATTCCCTTGACAATTTTAATGTCCATGAGCTTTAAAGTGGCCTTTGTGGCCCCGATCCAGGTGAGGAAATCCTCGATTTGCTCGCTTTCCTTCATGTACAAAATAAAATTCCCTTTGCGGCGGGAGATTTTCCACTGCATCCCGGCGCTTTTTCCCAGCAAAAAGGCCTCCTCCGCCAGATAGGCGCTGGGGGCGGCCAGTTCCAGGTGGTATTCCCTCTCCGGGTTAGTTACAGAGCCGTAGAGCAGGAAAAGCCCCCGAAAAAACGCCGCCTGGCAGCAGGGGTTTTCCAAAAGCGAAGGGTTAAGCCCCGGCAGCCGCAGCCCCAGACGCTGGGAAAGCAGCTCCCTTTGGCAGGCGTCCTCTATGAAAACGCTGTACCGCCCGGCGTCCCCGGATTCTTTGTGCAAATCGGTGCGGACAGTGACAAAAACGCCGGTTAATTCTACGGCAAGCTGGGCAAAATATTCGGCAGTTTGCTTGGAGCCGGTGGTAAACACCTGCCCGTCGGCGGCAAAGCTGCGGCTGAACAGCAGCATCCCGTAAAGCCCGGCCCAGGCGCAGCATTTCCGCCGGATATCCAGCCGGCATAATTCCCGTTTGACTTCCTGGCTGAACGTCATCCTTCTCAAGCCCCTTCTATTTGGCGATGTCCCGGTGCAGTACCCGGACGTTGTGGTTCTGGTCAGACAGATACTGGTAAAGCAGCTCCGCGAAGGTCACGCTGCGGTGCTTGCCGCCGGTACAGCCGACCCCGATCATCAGCTGGGTCTTCCCCTCCTTTTGATAAAGAGGGATCAGGAAGGAAATCAGGTCTTTCAATTTTTCCAGCAGTTTTCTGGAATCCTCGGAATCCATAACATAATTCCGCACTTCCTCATCCAGCCCGGTTTTGGGCTTTAAGTCATCCACATAAAAGGGGTTGGGCAGGCACCGGACGTCGAATACCAGGTCGGCTTCCGCCGGAACCCCGTATTTAAACCCGAAGGACATGACGTTGACCAGCATGCTGTTGCGGATATTGTCTAAGAAAATATTGTTCATCCGCTGTTTTAGCTCGTTGGCGGACAGGTGGGTGGTGTCGATGATGTAATCCGCCCGTTCCCTGGCCGGCTTCAGCAAAATCCGCTCGTTGCGGATGGCTTCCTCCAAACCGCCCTTCACCAGGTCCGCCAAGGGATGGCGGCGGCGGGTTTCCTTATACCGCCGGACCAGTTCTTGATTGGAGGCGTCCAGAAACAGGAGCTTATATTCCAAGCCTTTGTCTTTCAGCTCATCCAGCTGTTCAAAAAGCCCGTAAAACATGTCGCCGCCCCGCAGATCGGTGACAATGGCAATCCGGTTAATCTGGCTGTTCCCGGCCAGGCAGATTTCCGCTACCTTGGAAATCAGCTGGGGGGGCATATTGTCCACGCAGTAAAAGCCAATATCTTCCAAGGCGTCCACTGCCCGGGATTTTCCCGCGCCGGATAAGCCGGTTACAATCAAAAAGTCCATTTCCTTTTCCCTCCTGTCAAATCAGCGGAGCAGCTGCACTTCCCGTTCCAGCGTAAAACCGGTCTGCTCCTTCACCACCCGCTGTACATGGGCAGCCAGCTCTAAAACCTCCCTGCAGGTGGCGTTTCCCGCGTTGATGAGAAAACCGCTGTGTTTTTCACTGACCATGGCGTCCCCGATGCGGAAGCCTTTTAGGCCGCACTGCTCAATCAAAGCGGCGGCATAGGCCCCCTCCGGGCGCTTAAAGGTGCTTCCGGCGCTGGGATATTCCAAAGGCTGCTTGGCCTTCCGGCGGCCCAGCAGATCATCCATTTTTGCCTGGATTGCCGCAGGGTCGCCATTTTGCAGCTTCAGGGCCACTTTCGTGATGCAGTAATTTTTCCCGCTGTATACGCTGCGGCGGTAACGGTATTCCAGTTCTTCCCCGGAAAAGCGGCCGATTGTCCCGTTTTCATCCACATGCTCGCACCAGGCCACCACGTCTTTATATTCCCCGCCGTAGGCCCCGGCGTTCATGTACGCGCCGCCGCCTACGCTCCCGGGGATCCCCCAGGAAAATTCCAGCCCGGTAAGGCCGTTTTCCAGCGCCGCCTGGCAGGCCTTGGCCATAGTTGCCCCAGCTTCGCAAATCAGGGTTTCCCCTTCCACAGCAATCCGGGAAAAATCCTGCCCCAGCAGCAGGATCACGCCGTCAAAGCCCTGGTCTGCCGCCAAAAGGTTGGAGCCTTTCCCCATTACGAACAAACGGCATTGTCCGTGCAGCAGGCGGATTGCCTTTGCAACTTCCTCCGTACTTTTTGGGAAAAGCATGACCGCCGCCGGGCCGCCGATGCGGAAGCTGGTATAGTGTTTCAGCGGCTCATTTTCCCGGTACTGGCAGCCGGACTGCCCGCAGAGCCTTAAAATATCCTCTCGGTTTTCCATATGACCTCCAAAATCAGGGAATCTTTCGCCCCAAATTACCCGGTATCCGGTAATCTTGGGCGAAAGGGCGGCCCGGCTGAACGCCAGGCCGCCGCTTCCGTCTTATCGTCAATTCCTTATGCGTAAATTTTCCACAGGAAAGCTGCGCCGATGGTTCCGGCGTCGTTGCCCAGGGCGCAGGTCTTTAAAGTCGTGGACTTGACGCCGCTGATGCCGTAGGTTTCCTCTTTGAGGATTTCCCGCAGGGGAGCCAGCAGGGTTTCTCCCTCTTTAGAGATGCCGCCGCCGATGAGCAGGATCTCCGGCTGGAAGATATTTACAAAGTTCGCCAGGCCGCAGCCCAGGTACTGGATGTACTGGTTCACCACTTCAGCGCCCACAGGGTCGCCCAGGCGCATGGCGTCGAAAGCAGTTTTGCCGTTGACTTCCTCCAAAGTCTTGGCCACTTCCCACAGCTTGGAATCCTTATTGGCTTCCATGGCCTCCTGGGTCATTTTGATGAGGGCGGTTGCGGAAGAATAGGCTTCCAGGCAGCCTTTACGGCCGCAGGTGCACTGGCGGCCGCCTTTTACGATAACCGCATGGCCCAGCTCGCCGCCGAAATGGTTAAAGCCGGAATAGATTTTGCCGTCGATGATGATGCCGCCGCCGACGCCGGTACCCAGGGTAATAACAATAGCGTCATTATAGCCCTTTGCCGCGCCGGCCAGCACCTCGCCGTAAGCCGCCACGTTGGCGTCGTTTTCCAGGTAGATTTTTTTGCCGGTGCGGGCTTCCAGGTACTGGCGCATGGGAGTATTCAGGAAATTAAGGTTGTTGGCATAAATAATCATGCCGGTATTGGGGTCCACAGAACCGGGAGTGCCGATGCCGATGCTTTCCACATCGTCCATGGTCAGGTTGGCGTTGGCCAGGGCCTGTCTCGCGCATTCCGCCATGCGGTCCGCTACCTTTTCCGCATCCCCCGCCACATCCGCGGAATCCACGCTGGCTTTGGCGACAATATTGCAATTCTCATCCACAACGCCGGCCTTGACAAAAGTGCCGCCCAAATCAATTCCAATGTAATACTTCATACTTGTGACCTCTCTTTAATTGTTATGATTTTATTTCCCGGAAAATTCCTTTTCCTGAAGGGTCCTTTAAAAATCCAGTTCGCTGACAATATCCCGGGACTGGTCCGTGGGCATTCCCAGTTTCTGCATCAATTCCTTGGCCGCGTTGTAGCCCATTTTCTTCTGGCGGTTGTTCATAGCGGCAACCTCCAGGATAATGGCCAGGTTGCGCCCGGGCTTCACCGGAATAGTCAAAGACGGGACCAGGTTGCCCAAAATATCCACATACTCATTGTCGATGCCCATGCGGTCATAGGTCTTGTTGGGGTCCCAATGCTCCAGGTTGACAACCAGGTCGATCTTTTCCGTCATTTTAACAGCGCCCATACCAAACAGGCGGCGGGCATTGATGATGCCAACGCCACGCAGTTCCACAAAATGCCGGATATTTTCCGGGGAAGACCCCACCAGGCTCTTGTTGGACACCTTGCGGATTTCCACGGCGTCGTCTGCAATCAGGCGGTGGCCCCGTTTGACCAGTTCAATAGCGTTTTCGCTTTTACCAACGCCGCTGTCGCCCACAATCAGCATCCCTTCGCCGTAAACTTCCACCAGCACCCCATGGCGGGTGATGCGGGGGGCAAGCTCCACGCTTAAGAAAGCGATAAGGGCGGCCATAAAGCTGGACGTGGCTTCCTGGGTCCGCAGAAGGGGCAGCTGGTGCGCCCGCGCGGCGGAAACCAGCTCCGGGAACACTTCCAGGCCCCGGGTCACGATAATGGCCGGGACTTTCTGGTCGCACATCCGGTCCATCCGGTCTGCCAGCACATCCTTATCCAGATTGCTTAAAAAAGCGGTTTCCATCCGGCCCAGCAGCTGGATCCGGTCCGGATCGAAATAATCATAGAAACCAGTGATAAAAAGCCCCGGACGGTTGACATCGCTGGATGCGATCCGGATAGATTCCGGGTCCTCCGGCAGGTAGATGCTTTCCAGGGAAAACTCCCGGATCAGCTTTTCAAGCGTCACGGTAAACTTGGACGGCATAATGAAATATCCTCCTCCCAGGCGGGCTTTCCCGCCAACAACTTTCTTCCATTATAAACAATTATTTCCGGATTTGCAAGGGGATAACGGCTTTTTCGGGGACAAGCCGGGAAAAATTCAACCTTTTCGCAGCCTTTTTATTTTGGCGGCGTTCCCAGTGCGGCGCTTGGCGGTTTCTTCCCGGTCAATCCAAAATCCCTCCGCCCCCTTTTGCAGGACGTCCCCTTCCGAAATCCCGGCGGGCAGATCCTTCAAAGGGACCGGCCGCATCTCCCGCCCGTCCGTTTCGCAAAGGGCAAATTTCCCTTCGATTCGGTCTACAATCCACATACGCTTCTCCTATTTTTCTGTCTGGACAGCCCAATTTTGCCCATCCGTTCCAATGACGACGCTTCCGTTTAAATCTGTACGGTAAACGGTGCAGCTTTCCGCTGCCAGCCGGTCCATAACCTCCTTGTGGGGATGGTTATAGGAATTGCCCTCCCCCACTTCTATGACGGCCCCTTCCGGGGAAACCGCGTCCAGAAAGCTCTGGCTGGTGGAAGTGCTGCTGCCATGATGGCCAACCTTCAAAATATCCGCGTCTAAGGAAGCCCCGGAATCTATTAAATCCGCTTCCGCGTCCGATTCCATGTCCCCGGTGAACAGGAAGGAAATCTCCCCGTAATCCAGGCGGCAGACTATGGAAAAGTCGTTCAAATTATCATAGCTGTCCGTCACCGGCCCCAAAATTTCCAGTTTCCCTTCCCCAAAGGTATAAACGTCCCCGGGGTTTGCGTCGGTAATGGACAGGCCCTGGGCGTCGATGGCGTCCAGCACATCTTCATAAGTCCGGGTGGTGGGGGTCTGGCTGTCCGGGATCACAGGCAGGATCACCTGCTTTACCGTATGCTCCGAAAGGACGGTGTCCAGGCCGCCGATGTGGTCGGAATGGGGATGGGTGCCGATGACCAAATCCAAATCCTCCACGCCCATTTTGTCCAAATAAGCGTTGACCGCCGCCCCCTGGTCGTTTTCCCCGGCGTCGATAAGAATATCATACCCATCGCAGCGGAGAAGCATACTATCTCCCTGGCCCACGTCAATATAATGAACGGTAAGCCCCGGCTCCCCGGAAAGGGAGTCTGAAAAGGCGGGCTGCTGATGCTGGCTGGTTAATTCCTTCCAAATTTCCTGGAACACGGCGGTAACCTGGTCCAATTTGGGAAGGTACTGGCGCAGGTCTGAGCCAAGGGTGAGATAAGCCAGGAATGCCGCGCTGGCCAAAATGGCGGCGGAAATAATGAGTCCCCAGTTTAACGGCTTTTTTCTGCGTTTCCGGGAATAGTTTCTGCGTTTTGCCAAAGAGTATCCTCCTTTTTCCTTTAAGGACGGCGCTTATTTTTCCCGGGCTGCTTTCCCTTTGGCCCCAGGGATGTCTTTTGCCGGGGATTGCTGCGGGTTCCATTTTTCGGGACAGTTTTTAAGCCCTTTTGTCCCCGAACCTGTCCTTCCCCGGCGGGCGGGGCCACCAGGCAGTTGGGGCCTGTGCCAATCAGGTCATAGCGTCCGGCTTTCCGCAGGGCTTTCAAGACCAAATCCCGGTTTTTGGGCATGAAATACTGGAGCAAAGCCCTTTGCATGGCCTTTTCCTCGGATGTTTTGGGGACAAACACGGGCTTTAGGGTGTAGGGATCCAAACCCGTATGGAACATGCAGGTGGAAACGGTGCCCGGCGTGGGGTAAAAGTCCTGGACCTGCTCGGGATGGATGTGGTTTTCCTTTAAAAACAGAGCCAGTTCAATGGCGTCTTTCAAGGTGCTGCCCGGGTGGGAAGACATGAGATAGGGCACCAAAAACTGCTTTTTGCCCAGTTTTTTGGTGATACGGTAAAATTTCTCCGCAAAGGCCTTGTACACCTCGATGTGGGGCTTGCCCATGGCGTCCAGCACGTCACTGGCGCAGTGCTCCGGGGCCACCTTCAGCTGGCCGGAAACGTGGTATTCCACCAATTCGTTGAAAAAGGTGTCGTCCGGGTCGTTCATCATATAGTCGTACCGGATGCCGGAACGGATAAACACCCGTTTGACGCCGGGAATGGCCCGGATTTTCCGCAGCATCTCCAAATATTCCTGATGATCCGTTTCCAAAGCCGGGCAGGGCGTAGGGGCCAGGCACTTTTTCCCCTTGCAGAGGCCCTGGGTCAGCTGCTTTTTACAGGAGGGATGCCGGAAATTGGCGGTGGGGCCGCCCACATCGTGGATATACCCTTTAAAATTGGGCAGAGTGGTCAGCAGCCTGGCCTCTGCCAGCACCGATTCCTCGCTTCTGACGGCGATTTTCCGGCCCTGATGGAAGGCGATGGAACAGAAATTGCAGTTGCCGAAGCAGCCCCGGTTGTGGGCGATGGAAAATTCCACCTCCTCAATGCCGGGGACGCCCCCGGCCGCGTCGTACATGGGGTGCCAGGTGCGGGCATAGGGTAAAGCGTACACCCGGTCCAGTTCCTCGGTGGTCAGGACCCGCATAGGAGGATTCTGCACAAACATTTGGTTCCCGTGGCGCTGGAGGATAATTTTGCCGTAAATCTCGTCCTGCTGGTCCATCTGGATTTTGGTAGCCTTGCAGTAGGCGATTTTATCGGAGGAAACCTGGGCGAAATCCGGGCACTGGGCGCCGCCGTAAGGGGTTTCCGCCGGGGCGCAGAGGTAGCAGGTGCCCCGGATGTCCCGCAGGGTATGGATATCCTCCCCCTTGGCCAGGCGGTTGACGATTTCCATGGTTTGCAGCTCTCCCATGCCGTAGGAAAGCAGGTCGGCCCCGGAATCCACCAGAATGGAGGGCCGGACGGTGTCGTCCCAATAATCGTAATGGGCAAACCGCCGGAGAGACGCTTCCAGCCCGCCGATAATCAGGGGGACGTCCCCGTAAATTTCCCGGAGCTTTTGGCAGTAAACGATCACGGCCCGGTCGGGGCGTTTGCCCATGACGCCGCCGGGGGTGTAAGCGTCCTGGGAACGCCGCCGCTTGGCCACGGTGTAATGGGCCACCATGGAGTCGATGTTCCCGGAATTGACAAAAAATCCGTATTTGGGGCGGCCCAGGCGGGTAAAGTCCCGGTCGGAACGCCAATCCGGCTGGGAAATGACGCCGATGGTGTAGCCCTCCGCCTCAATGACCCGGGAAATAATGGCAGTGCCGAAGCTGGGGTGGTCCACATAGGCGTCGCCGGTGACGATGATAAAATCCAGCTGCTTAATGCCCCGGGCGTCCATATCCTCCCGGCAAACAGGCAAAAATTGATTCATAAATTCCTCCGTTTATTCGATTTTCAGGCAGTATCCAGTTTTGATGGTGTTGGAATACCCGGCTTTCTGATAAAATTGATGGGTGCTTTCTTTTTTCGAGCCGGTCAGGAGCATGATCTTATAGCACCCTTCCTTTGCTGCAATTTCCTTTGCCGCATGAAGCACCGCCGTTCCAAGCCCCCTGCCCCGGAAATCCGGGTGGGTCACCACATTTTCCACCAGCGCATAGGGCCTCTGCCCATGGGTGAGATTGGGCACGATGATAAGTGTACAGCTGGACGCCAGACAGCCCTCTTTTTCCGCGGCCAAAATGTGATACCGCGGATTTTGAAGGATTTCGCGCCAAACCGGCATGACGTCCTCCAAGTTATCAGGCAGGGGATTTTCGCCCAAATATGTGTACAGCTTCAAAAGTTCCGGCAGGTCGTTTTCCCCCACTTCCCGGATACAGTATTCATCCATAAACTGTCCCTTTCCTAATTGTCCATATTGTTCCGCAGCTGGAACTCCGCCCACTGTGCCTTGGTAATTAAGACCTCCCGGGGTTTGGAACCGTCCGGCGGCCCCACAATGCCCCGGTTTTCCAGGTCGTCCACCAATCGGGCGGCCCGGGCGTAGCCCACCTTCAGCCGCCGCTGGAGGTAAGATGTGGAACACTGTCCCGCATCCAGAATGCACTGCACTGCGTCCTCAAAAAGCTCGTCCGCCCCGTCGTCCGAATCAGCGGCAGCACCCTTCTTTTTCCCTTCGGAAGCGGCCTGGCGCTCGATTTCGTCCAGGATTCCGGAATCGTATTCCACCGGCTCCCGGCCGTTTTTCAGAAATTCCGTCACAGCTTCAATCTCCGAGTCGCTGACATAACAGCCCTGCACCCGGACCGGCTTGGGGAAGCCCATAGGCGCATAGAGCATATCGCCCCGGCCCAGGAGCTTTTCCGCGCCGCCGGTATCCAAAATCGTCCGGGAGTCCACCTGGGAGGACACAGAAAGGGCGATACGGGAGGGGATATTGGCCTTGATAAGGCCTGTTACCACGTCCACAGACGGCCGCTGGGTGGCAATAATCAGGTGCATTCCGGCAGCACGGGCCATTTGGGCCAGGCGGCAGATGGCGTCCTCCACCTCGTTGGGGGCCGCCATCATCAAGTCCGCCAGCTCGTCGATAATAATAACCACATGGGGCATATGGGGCAGCTCCGCGTTACTCTCCGCCAGGCGGTTGTAGCCCTTAATGTCCCGGACGGAATTTTCCGCAAAAGCAGAGTACCGCTTCATCATCTCCGTTACCGCCCAGTTTAAGGCTCCCGCCGCCTTTTTGGGGTCGGTAACAACGGGGATCAGCAGATGCGGAATGCCGTTATAAATGCCCAGCTCCACCACTTTAGGGTCGATCATAATAAATCGGACGTCCTTGGGAGAGGACTTATAGATCATGGAAATAATCATGGAGTTAATGCAGACGGATTTACCGCTGCCGGTGGTGCCCGCCACCAGAAGATGGGGCATGGTTGCCACGTCCCCAACGGCCACATTGCCGGCAATATCCTTCCCCAGGGCGATAGACAGGCCGCTTTGGGCTGCCCGGAACTCGTCGGAATCGATAATTTCCCGGATGGAAACCGACTCGGTTTTCTGGTTGGGCACCTCGATGCCCACCGCCGGTTTGTTGGGGATAGGCGCTTCGATGCGGACGCCGGCGGTTGCCAGGTTCAAGGCAATGTCATCCGCCAGGCCGGTGATTTTGGAGATTTTCACGCCGGCTAAGGGCTGAAGCTCATACCGGGTGACTGTGGGGCCGCGGCTGTAAGCGATAATCCGGGTCTGGACGCCGAAGCTCTTTAAGGTTTCCACCAGCTTTTCGGCGGTGGCGTGAAGCTCCATGCTGATATCCTCATTCCCGGTGTTTTTGGGCATTTTCAAAAGGGTTACCGGCGGAGCCTGATACACTTCCTCCTCCACCGGCTGGGCCAGGCGGCTTTCCGGCGTTTTTTCCGGCTGGACGGAAGCGCCGTTTTCCAGGTCGCTGATTGCCTTTTCCAAGCGGTCGGCCGGATCGGATCCTTCGGTTTTTGCCGCCCCGAAGGCATCGTCGCTGGGCTTCGCACCGTCCAGGACGGAGCCTTTCACTTCATCAAAAACCGCAGTATTCACATGGGATTCTTCCTCCGGCTCCCCGCCGTCCAGCTCCCGGATCTGGGAGGGGGAAAGGGGCGCAGACCAAAGAGAATCCGGGTTTGTTTCCTTGGAAACCGCCGGTTTTACGGGGTTTTCCGGCTGTAAAGCATTTCCGCTTTCCAGGGTAAAAACCGGTTTTTCCGGCTCCTGCGCAACATTTTCCGGCTCTTTTGGAAATGTTTCCGCTTCCGTTCCCTCCGGCGGCCCGGGAGGCGCGCCCCAAAGGGTGCGGGCGTCCAAATGCTGCTCCGGCCGGAAAGGATTCCGGGGCTGTTCCGGCTGAGGCTCCGGTTCCGGAGAGGCGGCAGGCTGCCTGGTCCCCTCCTCCAACACTTCGCCGGTGAGAGGATCCACTTTTAAGCCCAGCTTCTCCGCCTCTTTTTTCCGGCGGCGCAGTTCTTTGGGGTCGATGCGGAAGTTCTCCAAAGCCCGGTCAAAATTGGCGTTGGGGGACATAACCGGGTGGGCCGGCATATCCGGGCTTTCCCCGCCCATGGGGATGTCAATGTTGGACGGCCGGGACTGATGCTCTTCCTCCGCCGCCCGCTCCCGCCGGGCAACGTAGCCTTTTTCCAGGTGTTTTACCGGTTTGGCGCAGGTTTTGAAAAAACCAAGCAGAGTGCTCCCGGACATGAGCATTAAAAAGACAAATACCAAAAGGATCTGGATAATCCCTGCTCCCAAAGTACCTCCGGCAAACTTCATCAGCGGCCAGCCCAGCAGCGCCGCTAAAAGGCCGCCGCTTTTGAGGGTGATGCCTTTCACGAAAAAGCTCAACAGCTGTTCGATGAAATTGTCCCCTTCCGGTAGGCCGAAAAACAGCTGGGAAATGCCGCACAGCAAAACCAGCAGGAACAAAAGCTGCCACACCTTGCTTCCCGCGGACAGGGTTTCCCGGCCCAGGGTTATAATCACAGCCAGGTAAATGGTCACCGGCCCCACGGCGTAGCTGATAGGCCCAAACAGCCCCCGCAGCAGGTTATGTAAAAACAGCCAGCCCGATCCGCCGGGGATCAGGGCCAAGGCCGTCAGCAGGATTCCCACGGCAAAAAGCACCACCGCCCACATCTGGTTGCGGTGTTCCCGTTCTTCCGCCGCCAGCTCCGCCACGGTTTTCTTTTTCCGGGGAGCGGACTGGGAACGGGAGGCGGGCTTTTTGCCGGAAGCCTGCTTGGTTTTTCGTGTTGTGCCGGATGTCTTTCGTTCTGCCATTTTCTCACCTTTCATGTCGAAATTCTTTCATTCTGTCCAAAACCAGCCGTCCCGGGGCAAAGGCCGGGTTCAAGTAATCCATAGGGTCTGTGGAGATCAAACGGTTCACCGTGGCCCCTTCCCTGCCGGGGATACATTCGCACAGGCGGCCGTCCACCATGCGCAGCTCCGTTTCAGGCGCCTGCATGGGGTACACCGGCTCCCCCGGCATCCTTTGGTAATAAAACACCGCCATTTCCCCCTTCCTGTTCCTCGATAAGCTGGTATAAGCAGTCGATGGCGTCGGCAAGGCCGCCCAGCCGGTCGATAAGCCCTTCCCGGACGGCTGTTTCCCCGTCAATAGAGGTGCCCACGTCCATAGCCAGTTCCCCGGTTTCCATCATCAGTTCCCGGAAGCGTTTTTCGGTAATGCGGGAATTTTCCGTGACGAAATTTACAATGCGGTCCTGCATCTTGTCAAAATAGGAAAAGCTCTGAGGCACCCCTAAAACCAAGCCGTTCATCCGCACCGGATGGATGGTCATGGTGGCGGAGGGCACGATGAAGGAACGGCTGGCGGAAACTGCCAGCGGCACGCCGATAGAATGGCCGCCCCCTAACACCAAAGAAACGGTGGGGGTTTTCATGCCGGCAATCAGCTCCGCAATGGCCAGGCCCGCCTCCACGTCCCCGCCTACGGTGTTAAGGATAACCAAAAGTCCCTTGATATCCGGATTTTCCTCAATGGCAACCAGCTGGGGAATGACGTGCTCGTATTTGGTGGATTTATTCTGGGGCGGCAGGATATAATGCCCCTCCACCTGGCCGATAATGGTCAGGCAGTGGATCAGATGTTTTCCGCCGGTAGTGACGGAACCGGCGGCGGGGATATCCTTAGATGGATCGCTGTAAGGAATTTCCTCGTTTTCCTGCTCTTCGCCAGTGTCTTGTTTCAAAAGCTGCAAACAAAACCCTCCTTTTTTCGTTTGGGTTTAGTTTGCACTCTCCTACTTATTATATACGTCCGGCGGGCTGCTGTCAAACATTTTAGAAAATTTGTTCCAGACGTTTGACCAACCCGGCGTTATTCCCGAAAATCCACACCGGTCAACAGGCGGATAGCCCGTTCAATGGAATCCCTAGAATTGCCCCAGTCAGCCCCTTCCCCGGCATTGCGGTAATCGAACATTTTGCAGAAATGGGACACATCCTCCCCCACTTCTTTTAGCGGCTTCCGGGCAAGTTCCAAAGCGGCCTCTTTAAACTGAAGCCACACTTTTTTGGGCAGATGGTCGGCTCCGGCGCAGAGGACCCGCTCTAAATGAGGCAGGCAGAGGAACTCCTGCTCCGAAAAAAGCCGGCGGAACTCCTCGTCCTTGGCGTACTGGTCCGCTACTGTAATTAACATCCGGGAAAGGCCCCATTCGATTTTTTCGCAGACAAAACAGGTGTGGTTGATGGTGGGAACCCCTTCCCGCTTTTTGGCTTTGGTTTCCGCACGGGTTTTGATGTCCTTGAAATCGGCGGCGGCAAGCTCTTTCAGCTGGCTTTCCAGCATCAGGGCCAGGGAAAGGCGGTTTTTCTGGTGGAGCATCTGGTCAAAATGCTTTACGCAGAAACCCAGGCGGTTGGTTTCAATGCGGACGTCCGGCTCCATCATGGCGGCGCCCATAATATATTCCACGCACCGCTGTTCCAGGGTCCGCTCCATAGAGCAGATGGGGCAGCCGCATTTTGGCTCGAAAACTTCGCTGACTGGGATGGTGTAAATACTGTCGCGCATGGCAAATTCCTCCGGTTGATTCGTTATTTCCAGTATACCACATTTGACTGGTTCTGAAAAGATTTTTCCGGCAAAAAAGGGCGGTTTTCCGGAAGGCCGCCTTCATTCGCAGCCCATTGCCAAAAACGGCCGTTTCCATTATAATGGAAGAATGAAAGGATGATTTTATGCCAGCGCATTTTGTAGAAATTACCCTTCCCGGCTTCTCCTTAGCGGACACTTTAGACTGCGGCCAGGCTTTCCGCTGGAAGCAAATTGGGGAAAATACCTTTTCGGGCATCCACCAGGGGCATTCTCTGATGGTTTCCCAGCAGGGGGACCGGATCCGGTTCGACGGGGTGACGGAGGAAGAATTTTCCCATATTTGGGCCGTATACTTCGACTTGGACACGGATTATGATTCCATGAAAGCCGTTTTTTCCGCCGACCCGGTACTAAAGGAAGCCTGCGGCTTTTGCGGGGGCATCCGGCTTCTGCGGCAGGACCCTTGGGAGGCCCTATGTTCTTTTATCATCAGCCAAAACAACAACATTCCCCGGATTAAAGGGATTATCGACCGGCTCTGCCGCCAGTTTGGAGAACCCTGCGGGGAGGATTTTGCCTTTCCTTCCCCGGAACGGCTGGCGGCCTGTTCCCTGGAGGATTTGGCTCCCCTGCGGGCCGGATTCCGGGCAAAGTACATTCTGGACGCCGCCCAAAAGGTGGAAGACGGAATGGTAGATTTGACAGAAATCCCTGCGCTGCCTATGGCGGAGGCACGGGAAACGTTAATGCAAATCAAAGGCGTTGGGGTCAAGGTGGCGGAATGCGCCCTGCTTTACGGGTTCCACCGGCTGGACGCTTTCCCGGTGGACACCTGGATTAGAAAGGCGTTGGCGGAATATTACCCGGACGGGTTCCCGGCTTTCGCCGAACCGAGGGGCGTGGCCCAGCAATACCTGTTCCACTACATCCGCCAGGTCAGACCTGGAGCAAATTCGCCGCGGCAGGATACCTCGCGATAAGCTTTGGCTGGCGCAGACAAGCTGTGCCTCCGGCAGAAGTTCCCCGAAATAAGGCACACGCGGCGAATCGCCGCTGATAAGTCGCCGCGGCAGGATACCTCGCGATAAGCTTTGGCTGGCGCAGACAAGCTGCGCCTCTGGCAGGAGTTTCCCGAAATAAGTCACACGCGGCGAATCGCCGCTGATAAGTCGCCGCAGCAGGATACCTCGCGATAAGCTTTGGCTGGCGCAGACAAGCTGCGCCTCTGGCAGGAGTTTCCCGATATAAGGAATATATGGCGAATCTCCGGTTGTAGGGGCGGCGTCCTCGACGCTTAAAACGCAAATGCCGTTTCGGGGGTTCTGTGCCGAAAACGGCGGTTTATCCCGCCGTTCACGAATCCGGCGCGTGGTCACAATATCGCGGCGAATTATCACCGGCGGCTCGCCGGTTGTAGGGGCGGATGCCCACATCCGCCCACAGAATACCAGAAATCTAGGACGATGTAGGCATCGTCCCCTACATTTTTATCAAAACGTCCCGGACAAATTTGCAGGCGCGCATTGCGCGCCCCTACAGTTTTTCAGAAAAATTACCAAACCCCTTGACATTTGCAATTGCATATATTATTATTTATGCAATTGCGAAAGAGAGGTGATTCCATGAGCCCGCGCACAGGGCGGCCACCGAAATTGGGAATGTCAAAATCAGTCAATTTGCAGCTGCGTATCACGCCGGAAACAGCGGAAAAACTGCGGGAATGTTCTGAAAAACTGCAAATTTCCAGAACGGAAGTTATTGAAAGAGGAATTGACTATCTCCACAATCAGGTGAACAAAAAATAAGAGTTCCGGCGCAACTTCCAAGCACGTGCCGAAACTCTATACCCGACGAGAAACCCCGTCTGAAATTCAGTATACATCAGATGGGCCTTCTTGTCAACCGGCGAACCGCCGGCGGCAATCCGCCGCGGCCGCACAGCCCCATACCATCCGCTGGAACGGCGCGATAAACTGCGCCGTTATGGGAAGATTTTATCTTCCATTTTTAGTAATTTGGACAGAAAACGTATTGTAGGGGCGGGGTTTCCCCGCCCGCCTGGAAATCCCGGCATTAAAATCGTGGGCCGGGCGACCCGGCCCCTACAATCCCAACAAAAAACGTAAAAATTATATGGGGCGCATATTGCGCCCCTGGACGCTTTCTTTCATACAAAATAACTGAATTCAAACTCATGCTTTAGCGGAATCCCGTCATTGCCCAACCGAGGAATAGAAGGCTTTAATTTTCTCGATTCATCAAGGGCATTCAGATAAACCCCCGTTAATTCAAATCCAAACTTCTGATAATACCGTATCGCGTGGGTATTATCATTTGTGGTAATCAGCCAAACGCATTTGCAGCGATTCTCTTTTGCGGTTTGAATGACGGACTTTATCAGGCTGGAACCAATGCCGTGATTCTCCAGTAAGCTGTGTAAAACCAGAATTTCGCATCGGCCGTTTTCGATGGTATAAAGCAGATACCCTGTCAGCTCTCCGTCGTCAACCGAAATAAAGCCGTCCGCATTGGTCGTATCGTGTACCGTTCCCTTCGTAACGATAACAGGCCCGGCCCATTCCTCCGCAATCAGCCGATTTACTTGGGGCCGGAAGCTGTCATTTATCGGCAGAATCATCCAGATGCCTCCTCTAACCTAGAAGCTCCCGCAGCATTTTACGGACTTCCTGTTCATGGGATTCCGGCACAAAAAGCCCCACGTCCTCCACCGGGCCGATATAGTCCTTCCGGCCGCCGCCTTGCAGCGGGTCCCGGGCAGTGTTCAGCCCCCATTCATGTACTGCCCGCAGGGTGAACTTGCTTTTCACCTGGTAAGGAATCCCCTGCTCTTTCAGGGTTTCAAGAATTGGCTTAATTTTCAGGGGCTGGCCTTTGTAAACGCACACATTTTTCACAAAAAGCCCTCCTTTTGCTATTTCAAAAAGTCATTCTCATTCTCCTGCTCCTCCAAAAGACGGCGGGCCGTTTTCTCATCCTCTTCCCGGACCAGCAGTTCAATGTTATCCTCCGGGTTGAAGTGATCCTTTAACACGCTGTTTTGCAGAGGCGTGCGGGAATACACGGTCCCGTAATCATGCATGGCCGAAGGAATCAAGGGCTTTTTTACCCGATACGAGATTCCCTTTTCCTCAAGCAGTTCCAGTAAAGGCTGGATTGCCGATGGGAGACCGCGGTAGACACAGACTTTTTTCATCAGTGACCCTCCTTTGTATATTTTGCTGGAACACCTTGTTCCATTTACAGAATACCGCCTTATTCGAGTCTTTGCAAGGCTTTTCCTTCCAACTGTCGCAAAATGACCCTCAACTGTCAAAATCCCGGTCTAAAAAAGCGCGGCCAGAAACATTTCATAGGCGTCGTCCCAGCCTTCCATGGGATATTCCGCGCCGCCGTTGACGCTTTTATGGAGATTGGAGGCGTATTCCTCCCCAATGGCCGCCAGTTCCCCGATGGTAATGGGAATTCCGGCTTTGCCAGCCTCTTCACAAAAGGCCAGCAGGGGATCCGGCGCTTCCCGGGTTGCCAGAAGCCGCATCCGCAGGGCGTTATCCTTCCTGGCCGCAGTTAAAAGCTCTGATAATTTTTCTTCCATATAAAAAATCCTTTCTTGCTGGCTGAAAGATTATTCCATTTCCCTTTTAGTATACCACAAATTCGGTTTTCGGGAAACCTTTTCGACAGAAAATACATAAAGACCTCTATTTTCCTCATTTATTGACTTTTTCCAGTTTGTTTTAAACCATTGACAAATATATCGTAAAATTGTACAATAGAAGCAGAACGATACCCTTGGAAAGGAGAATCACCATGTCGGATGTGAAAAAACGCACTCCCTCATTGAAAATTCTGGAGACAGACCCGGGGCTTGTCCCATTTGAAAAGGATCTGAAGCTGCGGATGCGGCTTTATGAGGAAACCTTGGCCCGGCTCACCGGCGGCGCGCCCTTGTCGGACTTCGCCAACGGGAGCCTGTATTACGGGTTTCAATTGGGAAAGACCGGCTGGTACTACCGGGAATGGGCGCCCAACGCCGAAAAGATGTCCCTTGTGGGGGACTTTAACGGCTGGGACCCGGAAAAGAACCCCATGAAAAAATTAAAAGACGGGAATTGGCAGGTGTTTATCCGGGGGAAAAAGACGATCCCTCACGGTTCTTTGGTGAAAGTGCGGGTAACGGCCAACGGAAAGACTTTCGACCGGATTCCCTTATACATCCATCGGGTCTACCAGGCGCCGGACGGCTCCTGCACCGGACAGGTCTGGAACCCGCCGGAACCCTATGTCTGGCAAAACCATTTTTCCCTGCCAAAGGACCGGCCCCTATTCATTTACGAAGCCCATGTGGGCATGGCCACGGAGGAGGAAAAAGTCGGGACTTACCGGGAATTTACTCAGAATATCCTACCCCGGATTCAAAAGGAAGGCTACAACGCCATTCAGCTCATGGCCATTATGGAGCACCCTTACTACGCTTCCTTCGGCTACCAGGTGACCAACTTTTTCGCCGCTTCCTCCCGGTACGGCACGCCGGAGGAGTTAAAAGAGCTGATCGACACGGCCCACGGCATGGGCATCGCCGTTTTGCTGGACTTAGTTCATTCCCACGCCAGCCCCAACACCAACGAGGGCATCAACGAATTTGACGGTACGGATTACCAGTTTTTCCACGCAGGCGGCGAGGGCAACCATCCGGCTTGGGGCACCAAGCTTTTTGACTACGGCAAAAACGAGGTGCTGCACTTCCTGCTTTCCAACCTGAAATACTGGCTGGACGAGTACCGTTTCGACGGGTTCCGCTTTGACGGCGTTACCTCCATGCTGTACCATCACCACGGGCTGGGAGTGGCCTTTGACAGCAATGAGAAATACTTCTCCATGGCCACCGACACCCAGGCCGTCACCTATTTGCAGCTGGCCAACACTTTAATCCGGCAGGTAAATCCTAACGCCGTGACTATTGCAGAGGATATGTCCGCCATGCCCGGCATGTGCCGCCCGGTTCCCGAGGGGGGCATCGGCTTCGATTACCGGCTTTCCATGGGCGTCCCGGATTACTGGGTGAAAACCCTGACGGAAAAACGGGACGAGGATTGGGATTTGGGCAAAATGTGGAGCGAGCTGACCATCCGGCGGCCCGGCGAAAAAAACATCGGTTACTGCGAATCCCACGACCAGGCTTTGGTTGGCGATAAAACCATTATGTTCCGGCTGGCCGACCAGGAAATGTACTGGCACATGGACAACGAATCTAAAAGCCCCATTATCGACCGGGCCATTGCGTATCACAAGATTATCCGGCTGGTGACGGCGGCTTTGGCCGGGGAAGGCTACTTAAACTTCATGGGCAACGAATTCGGCCACCCGGAATGGATTGATTTTCCCCGGGAAGGCAACGGCTGGAGCTACAAGTATGCCCGCCGCCAGTGGAGCCTGGCGGACAACGGCTTTCTGCGGTACCGGAACCTTTTGTGGTTCGACGAAGCCATGGTGGCCCTGTTGAAGCAGGTGAACATCAAGGAAAACGACACGCCTTTCCTTCAGTTTATCAATCACGGGAACAAAGTGATGGTATTCGACAAGGGCGGCTATACCTTTGCCTTCAACTTTAACCCTACCGCTCCCCAGCGGCTTTCCCTGGCCACCCGGTGCGAGCAGGTCTGCCCTATCCTGTTAAACAGCGAATGGCAGCGGTTCGGCGGGCATCTGCCGGACGGCCCGGAATCCCGGACGGTGCAGAACGGCGTTTTGGGACGGTATATCGACATTACCCTGCCGCCCCGTTCCGCGGTGGTATTCGGTTAAATTCGGCCGGCGAATCGCCGGTGACTGTCGTCAAGAAATCTTGACGACGCGCCGCGGCATTATGGCCACGCGCCGGATTCGTGAACGGCGGGACGAACCGCCGTTTTCGGTACGGAACCCCCGAAATGGCATTGGCGTTTCTGTTCTGTTTTGTAAAACCGAGGGGGCATCGAGGACGCCGCCCCCTACAAATTTGTTGTTCGGTTTGATTTTATAAAAAACGGGGGACGATGCGGGCATCGTCCCAAATATTTTGGATTTTGGGGACGGATGAAGGCATCCGCCCCTACAAATCGTTTTTCGATTAGTTTTACCAAAAACGACAGAGGTGGAACCCTTTCCATTCGTTGATAACAGTACTGTCCGATTTTGCGAGAGGGGCGGTGCTGTTTTTATTTGCTGAGTTCTTCGTCAATTTTAGCGTTCAGCCATTCCGCTTTGGTTTTCCTTCTGAGCATAATTTCTGTTCAAATCGTTCCACTAAGAGGTTATGTAAATCTTCCGAAAAAATTGTAGGGGACGATGCCCACATCGTCCCTAATATTTCGTATTCTGTTCTGTTTTATAAAACCGATGGGACGTCGAGGACGCCGCCCCTACGCCCGGCAAATTTGCCGCCGCATTTCAGAATATGCCATAGGATTTGACAAAAAATTTTCAAGCTCTTGCTTTTTATTCAAAAAACCTTTACAATAGAAATGCAAATAAAAAGAAAGCAGGCCGGATGGACGATCCGCCTGGTTTTTATATGTATTTTTATTGAAAGGATGGTTTGACTCATGGAAAAATTCCCTCCCCTTGTCCCTGCCGCTCCCGGCCTGATTCATGGCGGGGACTATAATCCCGATCAATGGCTGGGATATCCCGATGTTTTGAAGGAGGACGTCCGGCTCATGAACCTGGCCGGCGTCAACAGCGCGTCCGTGGCGATTTTCGCCTGGGCGGCCTTAGAGCCGGAGGAAGGCAAATACAATTTTGAATGGCTGGACGAAACCTTCGACCGGCTTTGGAAGGCTGGCGTCCGCGTTATTTTGGCAACCCCTTCCGGCGCGCGCCCCGCCTGGATGGACGAAAAATACCCGGAGGTGCTGCGGGTCAACGCCGACCGCACCAAAAACCTCCATGGCCTGCGCCACAACCACTGTTTTACCTCCCCATACTACCGGCAGAAGGTGCGGGAAATGAACCGGATGCTGGCGGAGCGTTACGGCAAGCATCCCGCTTTGATGATGTGGCACCTTTCCAACGAATACGGCGGCGAATGCCACTGCCCCCTCTGCCAGGAGGCCTTCCGAAACTGGCTGCGGAAGAAATATGACAATGACATTGAAAAGCTGAACCACGAGTGGTGGACCTACTTTTGGAGCCATCGCTACACCTCTTTTGACCAGATTGAGTCCCCTTCCCCTCTGGGGGACAAGCTGATCCACGGCATGAACCTGGACTGGAAACGGTTTGTTACGGAGCAGACCATGGACTTTATCCGCAGCGAAATGGAGCCTCTGCGGGAAATTACCCCCAATGTTCCCGTCACTACCAACCTGATGGGGTTCTACGACGGGCTGGATTACTGGAAGCTTTCCCAGATGTTGGACGTGGTTTCCTGGGACAACTATCCCCTGTGGGGCAACGACAGGGAAAAACTGTGGGAAACCGCCTCTTATACTGCTTTCCAGCACGACATGAACCGCTCCTTCTTAAAGGGGAAGCCCTTTATGATTATGGAAAGCGTCCCGTCCAAAACCAACTGGCACCCCTGCTGCAAGCTGAAACGGCCGGGGGTGCATCTCCTTTCCTCCATGCAGGCTGTGGCCCATGGCTCTGATTCCGTACAGTATTTCCAATGGCGGAAAGGCCGGGGCGCTTCGGAAAAATTCCACGGGGCGGTGGTGGACCACTGCGGCCGCAGCGACACCATGGAATTTTTAGGCGTAAAATCCGTGGGCGACCTGTTAAAAAAACTGCCGGACGTGGCGGGAACCTCCACCAAATCCCAGGCGGCAGTGCTTTACGACTGGGAAAACCGCTGGGCCATTGAGGATTTCCAGGGGACCCTCAATCGTGAATCCCGCCGGTATGTGGAAACCTGTGTGGAGCATTACCGCCCCCTTTGGAAACGGGGCGTTTCCACGGACATTGTCAGTGAGGACAGCGATTTTTCCGGCTACCGGCTTCTGGCCGCTCCCATGCTTTACATGCTGCGGCCGGGCGTCGCCAAAAAGCTCCGGGATTTCGCCGAACAGGGCGGGACGCTTGTTTTAACCCATCTGACCGGTTACGTCAATGAAAACGACCTGTGCTTTTTAGGCGGGTTTCCCGGGGACGGCATGATGGACACCGCCGGGATTTGGTGCGAGGATATTGACACCGTTTACCCCTCCGATGAGAATTTTGCCGTTTCCAGAGAAAACCATCTGGGCTTTGCCGGGCGGTATTCTTTGGGAAGGATGCGGGAAATCGTCCACCCGGCGGAAGGCGCCGAGGTTTTGGCCGCTTATGAAGGGGATTTTTATGCCGGCTTACCGGTCCTCACCTGCCATCCCGTTGGCAAGGGCCGGGTTTATTACATTGCTTCCGCAGTGGGGCCGGATTTTTTGGAGGAGCTTTACAGCAAACTGATTCCGGAAGCAGGGGTGTCTCCCTGCCTGCCGGTGAAACTGCCGGAAGGAGTCAGCCTTACCCTGCGGGAGGGCGATGGCCAGCAGTATTATTTCCTGATGAACTTCACGGAAATGAACCAGCGCGTCTCCCTGCCCGCCGGAATGGAATTTACCGACATGGACAGCGGCGATACGGTGCGCGATCTGCTGGATCTGCCGCCTTACGGCGTCCGGATTTTGAAAAAGTAAAGGGAGGGCGGTTTTATGCTGGATCATGAAAAACATTTTGTCCTCTCCGCTCCGGAAGCGGAGGGGATTGACCCGGAGGGCATCCGGAAATTTATAGAGGGCTGCCTGGACAAAGGCAGCGACCTGCACGCGGTGTTGCTGATCCGCCATGGAAAACAGGCGTTTTCCGCCTTTTTTGACCCCTATCAGCCGGAGGACAAACGGCATGTTTACTCCGTCAGCAAAAGCTGGACTGCGACGGCGGTTGGCTTGGCGGTTTCTGAAGGGCTGCTCTCCCTGTCGGACAAGGTGATTTCCTTTTTCCCGGAGGAGCTGCCAAAGGAAGTCAGCGAAAATCTGGCGGCTATGGAGGTGCGGCACCTTCTCATTATGGGCTGCGGCCACGAAACGGAACCCTCTGCCCCGGAGGACGGCGCAACCTGGGCGGAAGCCTTCCTGCGGCACCCGGTCCCTTATAAGCCTGGCTCCCATTTCCTCTACAATTCCATGGGGACCTATATGCTGTCGGCCATTCTGCAAAAAGTCACCGGCCAGAAAATCGTGGATTACCTAAAGCCCCGGCTTTTCGAGCCTTTGGGCATTTCCGGCGTCACCTGGGACTGCTCTCCTGAGGATATTTGCTGCGGGGGCTGGGGTATTCACGTTTCGGCGGAGGATATTGCCAAACTGGGGATGGTTTACTTAAACGGCGGTCTTTTTGAGGGCAAACGAATCCTCCCGGAAAGCTGGGTCAAGGAGGCTACGGCTGCTCAGATTGACAATGCGCCCAATGTGCAGAAAGACTGGGAGCAGGGCTACTGCTACCAAATCTGGCGGTGCCAGCACGACTGTTTCCGGTTTGACGGGGCTTTCGGCCAATATATGGTGGCCATGCCTCAAAAGGACGCGGTGCTGGTGGTCCTCAGCAACACATCCAATATGCAGGTAGTGCTGGACAGTTTGTGGGAAAACCTGCTGCCTGCTATGGGGGACGCTCCCCTGCCGGAAACCCTGGCGGCCCGGCCGGAATACCGCTGTCCCCTGCCCAAGCTGGAAGGCCGGGACTTTGCGGCGGACTATGCCTGCGGGGAGAATTCTCAGGGATATAAGCGCCTGGAAATCCGCACCGGCCAAAACGGCGGCGAAATCCGGTTTTTTGCGGGAACAGAAGAGCTTTGCCTCCCCTTTGGGCTGGAACGCTGGCAGCGGGCGCATTTGCAGAGCAAAGCGCATTTCCCGGAAATGCTTATTGGCGCGGCCGGCGGCTGGGAAGGCAATACCTTGGCGGTCACTGTCCGGCATCGGAATATGCCCCACCTGAATTTCATCCGCCTGGAAACCGGGACCCAGCCGGTCCTCCGCATTTTTTCGGAAAGAATGGAGGAAATCTTTTGCTGCACCCTTCTTTCCTAACCCATATAACCGTATCTTTTAGAAAGGAATATTGACTCCAATGGCAAAAAGAACTTATGAAATCGACATGTGCAACGGCCCCTTGCTGGGGAAAATCCTCCGGTTTTCCATCCCGCTGATGCTCTCCGGCATTTTACAGCTGCTTTTCAACGCGGCTGATATTGTGGTTGTGGGACAGTTTACCGGCAAGGAAGCGCTGGCGGCCGTTGGCTCCACCGGCTCCCTAATCAACCTGCTCATTAACCTGTTTATCGGGCTTTCCATCGGAACCAACGTCCTGGTGGCCCAATATATCGGCGCGCGGGACGTCCGAAATGTCAGCGAAACCATCCACACTTCCATTCTGTTAAGCGTTATCTGCGGGACAGTCATGATCTTTGTAGGCATTGCACTGGCTGAGCCGCTTTTAACTCTTATGGGGACTCCGGACGACGTCTTGAGCCAAGCAACGCTGTATATGCGCATCTACTTTGTGGGGATGCCGGTTATCATGCTTTATAACTTTGGCTCCGCCATCCTCCGGGCTATGGGCGACACTCAGCGGCCGCTGATTTTCCTGCTGATTGCAGGTGTGGTAAACGTCATATTCAATTTGATTTTTGTCATTGTGTTCCATATGGGCGTTGCCGGCGTGGCTATTGCTACGGTCATTTCCCAGGCAATCTCCGCCGGGCTTATCGTCCTGTGCCTCATCCGTTCCGACGGCATGTTTAAGCTTCATCTGAAAAAGCTCCATGTCCACCGGGAAAAGCTGTTCGCCATGATGCGCATCGGCCTGCCCGCCGGGATGCAGGGCGCGATTTTTTCCATTTCCAACGTGCTGATTCAGTCCTCCATCAACTCTTTCGGCTCGGTGGCTATGGCCGGCAGCACCGCCGCTTCCAATCTGGAAGGCTTTGTTTACAACTCCATGAACGCCGTATATCAGGCGAACCTGAGCTTTACCAGCCAGAATATGGGGGCTAAAAAATACAGCCGCATCAATCATATCCTGCTGGTCTGCCTTGGGGTGGTCACAGTTATCGGCCTGGTTATGGGCGTGGGGGCTACCCTTCTTGGGGATACGCTGTTAAAAATTTACAACACCGACCCTCAGGTCATCAGCTTCGGATTGGAAAGGATGTACTTAGTCTGCATGCCTTATTTCCTCTGCGGGATCATGGACGTTATGGTGGGAAGCATGCGGGGCATGGGCTATTCCATCCTGCCCATGATCGTCTCCCTGACCGGCGCCTGCGGCCTGCGGATTCTCTGGATTTTCACGGTCTTTGCCGCCGACCACACTTTGTCCACCCTGTTCTGGTCCTATCCGGTTTCCTGGGCTGTCACCTTCTTGGCGCATCTTGTATGCTTCATGGTAATCCGGCGGAAATTCCCCAAGGTGGACGAAGCGGTTTCCCAGGAGGCTCCCGCCCCTTCTGAAAGCAGCATATAAGGAGGCGGCGCTTTCTTGGGAACCAAATTGGGCACAGCCAACTTAGAGGCCGGTTATCCCACTGTGGCGGAGGCCTTAAAACACCTGAATTTTGAAATCCGCCACGCCAAAGCCGCCGGATGCCCTGTCTTAAAGATCATCCACGGCTACGGCTCCACAGGGACCGGCGGGAAAATCCGGCCCGCCGTCCGGAAACGCCTTTGGGAAATGCAGGCCAAAAGCCAGGTGAAAGCGGTGATTCTGGGGGAGGATTTTTCCATTTTCAACGACAGCACCCGGCTGGCCTTCCAGCTTTGCGGCGCCCTCCGCCGGGACCCGGATTTGGAACGCCGCAACCAGGGCATTACCCTGGTGATTTTGTAGAGGCGGATACCTACCATCCGCCCACAGAATATCAGGTATTGGGGACGATGTGGGCATCGTCCCCTACATTTTTATTGAAACGTCCCGGATAAATTTGTAGGGGCGGGGTTTCCCCGCCCGCTGGTAAATCGTGACGTTTCTCCAAAACCGCGGGCCGGGCGACCCGGCCCCTACAATTTTTCGGAAGAATTACAAAACCTCTTGACAAATGTATCCACTAACGATAGGATATAAGTGGATACAGAAAGGAGGGAATGGAGTGTCCCCAAAAGGCAGGCCGACCAATGACCCGAAAACCCTGAGCACACGAATCCGTCTTTCGGAGGAAGATGTCAAAAGGTTGCAGTTCTGTGCAGAAAAGACCGGGATGACCAAAGCCGAAGTAATTCGTTCCGGGATTCGGGAAATGTACGACCGGTTAAAAAAATAGATGTAAGCCGCACCCTTGCAAAACCGCAGCCTACATCTATACCCGACGAGAAACCCCGTCTGAAATTATTTTACATCAGATGGGCCTTCTTGTCAACCGGTGAGCCGCCGGTTCAATGCTCGATGGTCTGGGACAGCGCCTCGCTCATGTCCACATAATACTTCTGGAAAGAATCATCCTCCACGTACACCTTCACCGTTCTGCCGATCAGCGAAGGGTCCAGGTATTGATAAATATTCCGGCTTCTAAACACATGGACGACGCCGTTTATGTCCGCATACCGGACAACAGCAATCATGGGATGCCGGTTATTGAGGGAAACATTGTAATTGATCTGGAAATCCGCAATCTCCCCCTCAATGTACCGGCCGCCTTCCAGCAGCCGCAATGCCTGACGGTTCTTCCTGCGTTCCACCAGCAGGAATATAATCCCCAACAGGGCGAATATCCCGCCGATACCGGCAAAAATCCCGCCAATCATCCTCCCGTCGCCAGGGACTGCCAGGAGTAAGCTAAGTCCCAGTACTAGGAAAACGCTGCCTAAAATCAGGTAAATAATCCCGATAACCGCCAAAGCGCTTTTTCCGAACTTCCTACGGTTTTCCATGCCATTTTCCCCCCAGCATTATTTCACTGGAAGGGTTGTCCCTTCCCGGAGGGCTTTCCAGCCCAGCAAGGCGATTTGGAACGCCTTGTAGGCATCATCCAGCGTCGGAGAGCCTTCGCTGCGGCCTTCAATCATGTCAATGAGACACTGGAGCTGCGCCCACATGTTTTTGTAAACGCTGGGGCTGTTAATGGTGTGATAGACCTTATTCACCGCGTCGTAATACTGGATCAGGTCCCCTTCCTCCTGATCCTCCTTGCGGAATTCCTTTAAGACGATGCGGATGCGGCCTTTATTCCCGATAAATTCCTTCAGGTTTTCCGCCGCCAGGCTTTCGGTCCAGCCGGCTTCATAATACACAGAAGCCCCGTTTTCCAGCCGCATAGTCAGGACGCCGTGGTCAAACTCCCCGGGCGCCGCCAGCTCCCCTACCCTGCTGCCGATTCCGCCGATGGAGGTCACCTCCAGGCCGGTGAACCAGCGGGCCACGTCGATGTAATGGACGCCGCAGTCCACGAAGGGCGGGCAGTCCCGCAGAAGCCGGGCGTAACGGTCCGGATTCATCACATGGTGGTTCTGCACCATGCGGATCAGGCGCACCTCCCCAATCTTCCCCTCCTGGATCATCTTCCGAGCCAGCTTATAAGTGTCGTTATGACGCAGGATATGGGCGATGAGCACCTTGCTGGAAGAATTTTTGGCCAGCCGGTAAAATTCCTCCGCGTCTTCCTCGCTGCACTCCGTCATAGGCTTTTCACAGAGGACGTGCTTTCCGGCGGCAATGCAGTCCCGCAGAATAGGCAGGTGGGAATCCGCGTAAGTAGCGACAATTACGATGTCCACATCCTTCCGGTCCAGATAGGGATGATAGTCCGTATCCCAAGATTCCGCCCCGTATTTTTTGGCAAACAGCCGGGCGTTTTCCTCCAGGGTGTCTACAACGCCGACAATCCGCACCCCGTCCCGGTAATAAATTTCCTCTATATGCGACCGGCCGATATGCCCGCAGCCGATCAAAACGACCCCATAGGTCTTGTTTTCCATGCCAAAGTCCCCCTTGAACCGATAATGCAAACGATTACATAACCAGGTTTATTTTACATGATTCCAAATGAAATTGCAACACTTTCTTGACATTTTTCGCGATTCTCCTAATCTTTTCTACAAATCGCTTAATTTTTAAAAAAAACTTTTCCCTTTCGTGAAAGTATGTTATAATATCTACAGAAAATACCGGGCATCCGAAGGGGGATGCCCGCGGTTATGGAGGGAATTTTATGTTGGAAAAAACGATTCTTGTTGATGACACCCCGGATATCCCCCTTTCCAGCCTGCTGAAGGCCGTGCGGATGGACGAGGATTCCGACCCGGAGGACCTGGCGGAAATTTCCCAGATGCTGGATGAAGCTTTGGCCCTTGCCAAGCCCAAGGCGGTTTTCGGACTGGCCCAGGTGGAAAGCCGGGATGAAAACGGCGTCATTGTCGACGGCGTGCGGTTCCATTCCCCGCTTGTCAGCAAAAACCTGGCCAATACCAACCGGATTGTCCCTTTTGTAGTGACCTGCGGAATGGAGGCGGAGGAATGGTCCCTGCAGTACAAGGACGACCCTTTAAAAGAATTCTGGGCTGACTCGATCAAACTCCAGCTTTTGGGCTGTATCCGGCCCAAGGTTCAAAAAGAAGTCCGCCGCCGCTTTTTCCCCACAGGGGATATTTCCGCCATGAGCCCCGGCTCCCTGGCGGCCTGGCCCTTAAAGGAGCAGCGGCCCCTGTTTGCCCTGCTGGGAGGCGTAACGCCGGACATCGGCGCCCGCCTTACAGATTCCTGCCTGATTCTGCCGTCAAAATCCGGCTCCGGATTTTTCTTCTCCCCGGAAAGCCACTACGAAAACTGCCGTTACTGCCCCCTGATAAAATGCCCTAACCGCCGGGCGCCGTTTGAACACGAACTGGAAGGAGTACCCCAAGATGAATGAAGCCTCCCGCCCCGCAAAAACTGTGGCGGAATCCAAAACTGAACAGTGCCACCTGCTGATGCCCCGGGACGCCAACAGCTATAACCGCTTGTTCGGCGGACAGCTGATGGAGTGGATCGATCTTGTTGCCGGGATTGTAGCCCGCCGCCACTGCGAATGCAATATTACCACCGCTTCCATTGACAATTTGCAGTTCAAGGCGCCCGCCCATGTAGGCGATTTGGTGGTGCTTATGGGGCAGGTGACTTACACCGGCAATACCTCTATGGAGGTGCGGGTTCAAACCTTCGTAGAGGACCTGCACGGGATGCGCAAGCTCATAAACCGGGCTTATCTGGTTATGGTGGCTTTGGACGATGAGGAAAAGCCGATCCAGGTGCCCCGGATCATCCCGGAAACTATGGAGGAACAATATGAGTATGAGTGCGCCGTTAAGCGCAACGCCTTTCGCAAACAGCGCCGGAAGGAATCTTTCTAGCAAAAAATTCTCATGCTGGAAAAGGCCGGGTTTTGGGATGTCCAGTCGTTTTTTTCAGCATTATCTCTTGATTTCTCCTTTTTTCCTTCCTTGACAAACTGTGAAAAAACGTGTTATAATAAGAACCATATTCAACAAATTGTCGCACAGAGTAATTGGCAGATTTTATTTTTTGTAAGATCTGCCAAAATTTATGTGTTTGACGCCATTGGGGAAGGGGAACGCTGCATGATTACCAAAATTAGGAAACGCGACGGCCGGGAAGTCCCGTTCAACATCGAAAAAATTGCCAACGCAATTTTCAAGGCAGCCCAAAGCTGCGGCGGGCGGGACTATGCCACTGCTTTTGAACTGGCCCAGCAGGTGGCCCAGTATCTGGACAGTCAGCAGCTTTCAGAAACCCCCACAGTGGAATCCATACAGGACGCAGTAGAGAAAATCCTGGTAAAAAACGGCCATGCCCGCACTGCCAAGGAATATATCCTCTATCGGGCGGAACGCAACCGGGTTCGGGAAATGGACACAAGGCTCATGCAGCTTTACGAAAACATGACCTTCCATTCCGCTGCGGAAAACGACATCAAGCGGGAAAACGCCAATATTGACGGCGACACTGCCATGAGCGCCATGTTCCGCTACGGCTCCGAGGGGGCCAAACGCTTCAACGAGCTGTTCATCCTCTCCCCGGACCACGCCAGAGCCCATATTAACGGGGATATTCACATCCATGACATGGATTTCCTGACCCTCACCACCACCTGCTGCCAGATTGACCTGAAAAAGCTCTTTGCCGGCGGTTTTTCCAATGCCCACGGCCAGGTGCGGGAGCCGGAAACCATTACCAGCTACGCAGCCCTGGCTCAGATTGCCATTGAATGCAACCAGAACGATCAGCACGGCGGCCAGAGCGTCCCGAATTTCGACTACTACATGGCCGAAGGCGTTGCCAAAAGCTTTGCCCGGCATTATCAGGAGAATTTGCAGAAGGCGCTTGAGCTTCTGGGCGGCGCTGAGGGCGCAATCGGCATCATCAGCTCCCAGCCACTTTCCATGCAGAACCTCCCCGCCTATCAGGACAGCGAACGGAAAGCCCTGCTTTCCATAGGGCTTTCCCCAGAGCAGGCCGCGCGCGTGCAGGCATTCGCCGCCGCTCATGCCCAGGACGAAACCGGCAAGGAAACCTACCAAGCTATGGAAGCCTTCCTCCACAATATGAACCTGATTAACTCCCGGGCCGGCGCCCAGGTGCCCTTTTCCTCCATCAATTACGGGACGGACGTTTCCCCGGAGGGGCGGCTGGTGACGGCGTGCCTTCTGAAAGCCACGGAAGCCGGCATCGGCCAGGGCAAAACCGCCATTTTCCCGGTGCAGATTTTCAAAGTCAAGGAAGGCGTCAACTACAATCCCGGCGACCCTAACTACGACCTGTTCCAGCTGGCCATGGCGGTTTCGGCGAAACGGCTGTTCCCCAATTTCAGCTTCCTGGACGCCCCCTTTAACCTGCAATACTACAAGCCCGGCAATCCGGACACCGAATGCGCTTATATGGGCTGCCGCACTAGAGTTATCGGCAACACCTATGACCCGGAACACGAAATCGTCACCGGCCGGGGCAATCTGAGCTTTACCTCCATTAACCTTCCCCGCCTGGCCATTAAAGCCGCCGGGAATGTGGACGCTTTCTTTGAATCCCTGGACAAGATGATAGATCTGGTCATGGAACAGCTGCTGGAACGCTTTAAAATTCAGTCGGAAAAACTGGCACGGAATTATCCCTTCCTTATGGGACAGGGCGTTTGGCTGGGTTCCGAAAAGCTGGGGCCGGATGACCCAGTGGGAGAAGCGCTGAAACAGGGCACCTTATCCGTTGGATTCATCGGCCTGGCGGAAACCCTGAAAGCCCTCATTGGCAAGCATCACGGGGAAAGCCAGGAGGCCCAGAATTTGGGCCTGGAAATTATCGGCTTTATGCGGAACCGGGTGGATGAGGCCGCCCAGCGAACGGGTTTAAACTTCTCCCTCATCGGCACCCCTGCGGAAGGGCTGTCGGGGCGGTTTGTAAAAATCGACCGGAAAAAATTTGGGGTCATCCCCGGCGTCACCGACCGGGAATATTACACCAACGCTTTCCATGTGCCGGTGTATTATGAGATTTCCGCTTTTGATAAAATCCGGCGGGAGGCCCCTTACCACGCCCTGACCAACGGCGGGCATATTACTTATATCGAACTGGACGGCGACCCCTGCGAAAATCTGGACGCTTTTGAGCAGGTCATCCGCTGTATGAAGGAATCCGGCATCGGCTATGGCTCGGTGAACCACCCGGTGGACCGGGATCCGGTCTGCGGCTTTAACGGCATTATCGGAGAGGAATGCCCCCAATGCCACCGGAAGGAAACCCCGGAGGCTCCCTTTGAGCGCATCCGCCGTATCACCGGATACCTGGTGGGCACTTTGGACCGCTTCAATGACGCCAAACGGGCGGAGGTTGAGGACCGGGTGAAGCACAGCGTGGGGCAGATGGAACAACTTTAAAGAAAGGCTGAGGCTTATGACGGACAAAATCCGCATTGCCGGGATTATCCGGGAATCTATTGTGGACGGCAAGGGGCTGCGTTTTGTGGTGTTCGGCCAGGGCTGCCCCCATCGGTGCCCCGGCTGCCACAACCCCCAGACCCACGATTTTTCCGGCGGGAAGCTGATTCCCATTGCAAGCCTTACACAGGAAATCCGGAAAAACCCCCTCTTGCAGGGCGTCACTTTTTCCGGCGGGGAGCCTTTTGCCCAGCCGGAAGCCTTCTCCGCTTTGGCTAGGGAAATCAAGGCTTTTTCCCGGAAGCTGGACTTGACGGTTTATTCCGGCTATACCTATGAGCAGCTTTTGGATCTGCCCGGCGCGACGGAGCTGCTAAATCTCTGCGATTACCTGATTGACGGGCCGTTTATCCTGGAGGAACGGGATATTTCCTTAAAATTCCGGGGCAGCCGCAACCAGCGGTACATCGACCTGAACCGCACCCGTCTGGCGGGCAAGGTGGTTTTGGCGGCGGAATCCATCGTTCCCGCCAGGAAACGCTACCAGACGGCATAACGCGGGCGGCGGGGAGGCCCCGCTGCCAATTCGGCGCGGACCCGGTAACCGGGCCGTTAATTCGACGCGGCCGTACAGCCTCACACCAACCGCTGGAACGGCTCGATAAACTCGCCGTTATGAGAAGATTTTAATTTTCTATCGTCCGAAAAAAGAAAAGTTTTACTCGATTTTTTTCAAAAAATCGCGGGGTTGAGGGGCAGAGCCCCCACCGCTTTCCGCAGAAAGCGGAATCTCTATGATCAGAAAAGATCAGGAGGGGAGGTTAAACAGTCCGGTGGACTGTTTAACCGTGGGGAACCCTATCAAGGGGTTCCCCGCTGCATTTTCCGACCCGACGAAGCATTCCGAATAAATTGTAGGGGCGGTTGTCACCACCCGCCCGCAGAATACGAAATATAGGGGACGATGTGGGCATCGTCCCCTACAATTTTTTTCGGGAGATTTTGAAAAACCTCTTGACTTTTTGTGTAACAAAAATTATAATATTATTGTGGCACAGAAAGGGGGAGGGAAATTGAGTCCACGTACTGGCCGGCCAAAATCAGAAAACCCTAAATCCTTCGAAATTAAAGCCCGAATTGACGCGGAAACAAACCAACGATTGCAAAAATTCTGTGACAAAACAGGAAAAACGAGGACACAGGTTGTTAGAGAAGGAATAGAACTGATTTTGGCTGAAAAAAAGTAGAGCTTCGGCCCACCTTGCAAATGAAACCGAAACTCTATGCCAGACGAGCAACCCTTATACAAGAACTCCCGTCTGAAATTTAGTATACATCAGATGGGCCTTCTTGTCAACCGGCGAGCCGCCGGTCGCAATTCGCCGCGGCGTTTCAATTCCTATCCAACCGCCGGGCGGCGAAATAAATTCGCCGATTCGATGGGTTTCATCTTCTAGCGTTTTGGTAGAACGAAACAGGTAACAAATTTGTAGGGGCGGATGCCCACATCCGCCCGGTTTTTCAAACATTTCCGAAAATCGCGGGACGATGTGGGCATCGTCCCCTACATTTTTTCGGAAGATTTGCAAAACCCCTTGACATTTGTGTTCTCAAATGATAGGATATATGTGTGCTCGAAAGTGAGGTGATCCAATGAGCGCAAAAATGGGCAGACCTACGGATAATCCCAAAACAGAAGTCATTAAAATCAGAGCAACCAAAGACGACAGAGAAAAGTTGTTATTTTGCTGTGAAAAACTGGGCAAAACCCAGTATGAAGTCGTGATGGAAGGAATCAATAAGGTCTACCAAAAAGCCAAAAAATAAGATGTAAGCCGCACACTTGCAAATCCGCAGCCTACATCTTGTATACGACGAGAAATCCCGTCTGAAATTATTTTACATCAGATGGGCCTTCTTGTCAACCAAAAAAGGAGGAACAACGATGTACACAATGGAAGATTTATGGTTTCATGTATGGAAAATGAACAGGATATGCCGGAAACCAAGCTGGCCCGGCTTAAGTTTCAGGAACAGATGGAAAAGCTCCTAAGTTCTGCCGATTGGCGGGAAGCCGAACCTTTGTGGAGCCAGTGCGCCAGCGCCTTTGAGTGCCAGGGCTTTCTCATGGGCTTCCGCACGGCGCTGAGGCTCCTGTTTCAAAACGTTTGAAAACCTAACAGAAACCGCAGCATTGTAGGGGCGAACTGTGTTCGCCCAACATTTCTTAGAACCGCGGGCGGGGTTTTCCCCGTCCCTACAATCGATTCGCCGGGTTGGGGATTTTGGACACCAGCCATCCGGCTAAAAAAGCGGATATCACGCCCAGAGCCGCACCGGCCAGCACGTCGCTGGGATAATGGACATACAAGTAAAGCCGGGAAAAAGCGATTAAGACTGCCAGCGCCAGAGCCGGTATCCCCAGCCGTTTGTCCCGCCGCAGCAGCACCACTGCGGCAGCCACTGAGGAGGACGTATGCCCCGACGGAAAAGAAAAATCCGTTGGCGGGGTAATGAGCAGGCCTGCAAAATCGTTGGCGTTGAAGGGCCGTTCCCGCCCGACCAGCGGTTTTAAGATCAGGCTGCCGATGACAGCGGCAATGGCTAGGGCGACAAGCATTTCCACCCCGGTTTTCCGCCATTTTTTCATGCAGAGAAGAATGGCCGCCGCGATAATCCACACTGCCCCGGCGTTTCCCAGGGCCGTAATCAGCGGCATCAGCCAATCCCCCGCCGGGCCTGCCAAATACTGCTGAATCCAGCCCAAAACTGCGTTATCCGCCCCTTGAATCCACTCCATGCCATTCCGCCTTTCTTTTGTACCAGTATACCCCGTTTCCAAATATTTTGCAAGGGATTTTCGTTTTGTTTAAAAAGATTTCAGAAACGCCCTTGACTTTTTTGTGTATTTATTCTATAATATAAATACAAAAACACAGTTTTTGTAATACCTTAACGAACGGAGTGATCCAAATGGCAGATACCCGTACAATTATTACAATCAGCAGACAATATGGCAGCGGCGGCCGTTACATTGGCCGGAAACTTGCGGAGGCTCTGGACATTCCTTTCTATGACAAAGAAATTATCCTGCGTTCTGCCGAGGAAAGCGGAATCAGCCGGGAAATTTTTGAACAGCTGGAAGAAAAACCCACAAACAGCCTGCTTTACAGCCTTTCCCTGAACGCCGGGCTGCTGCGGGGCGGCACGGTTTCTCCGGAGCTGCCTTTAAGCGACCAGGTTTTCCTGATCCAGTCGGAGATTATCCGGAAAATGGCGAACCAAGGGCCATGCGTCATTGTCGGGCGGTGCTCGGAATATGTCCTGCGGGACCGGACGGACTGCATCAACGTCTTTCTTTACTCCACCATGGAGGACCGCATTGCCCGGGCAACCACTTATTACGGCCTTCCCCTGGAAAAAGCCAAAGAGAAGCTGGCAAAAATGGATAAGAAAAGAGCTTCCTACTATAATTTCTACACCAACTTAAAATGGGGACAAGCGGAAAATTACGACTTGTGCGTCAATACCGCTTCCTTAGGTGTGGAAGGAACCGTGGAATTGCTGCAAAAATTTATTGAAACCGAAAGCCGCCATCCGAAAAAAGCATAGCCCCCATACCGAAACCCCCCGTGTTTTGAAGCAGCAGGACACGGGGGTTTTATTCGTGAAACAATTCTTCCAGCGCCTTGGGATAATTATTTAAAAAATCCCGGGTAATCCGGAATTGCTCCGTTTCCTCATACTCTACCCGCCGGATGCCCTTTTGGGAAAATTCATAAATCCAGCAGTCGGGATACGCCAGCAGGATGGGCGAATGGGTGGCGATAATCAGTTGGGAGCCGTTTTCCGCTAGTTCCCGCATCCGGCGGAGCATGGCCAGCTGCCGCAGGGGCGACAATGCCGCTTCCGGCTCATCGAACAGATAAAGCCCATGCCCGCCCAGCCGGTTTTGCAGCAGGGCGAAAAAGCTCTCCCCGTGGGAGCGGTTGTGGAGGTTCCCGCCATAACTTTCCCGTATGGGGCGGCCCATCCCCTCCTCCGACAGATTTTCAATTTCCGTAGCAACGTTATAAAAGCTCTCCGCCCGGAAGAAAAAGCCGTCCTTGGGCCGGGAAATCCCCTTGGTAAGCCGTAAATGCCGCCAAAGCTCCGAATGGGAAGCATAAGTGGAAAAGTTGAAGTTCCGGGTGCCCCCTTCCGGGTTAAAGCCGAACTGAACGGCAATGCCTTCCAGAAGGGTGGATTTTCCGGAGCCGTTTTCCCCGATGAAAAATGTCGCCTGGGGGTGGAACTCCACCTCTCCCATTTTCCGGATAGCCGGTATGGAAAAGGGATAACTTCTGCTTTGCAGCAGGGATTTGTCCCGAATCTCAGCTTTTTGCAGGAAACGCTCCATTAAAATTCCATCTCCAATTTTTTCCCGGTGGGCTGGTATGCCCGGCAGGTAACGCCCGCCATTTCAAACATCCGCTTGGAAGCGATGACCGCGTCTGTTTCGGCGTATTTGTCGTCCCAGTAAACCACTTCCCGGATGCCGCTTTGGATAATGGCCTTGGCGCACTCGTTGCAGGGGAACAAGGTCACATAAATCGTCGTCCCCTTTAAGGAGCCGCTGTCGTTGTTCAGAATGGCGTTCAGCTCGGCGTGACAGACATACAGGTACTTGGTATCCAGGGGCGCGCCTTCCCGTTCCCAGGCCATCAGGTCATCGTGGCAGCCGGTGGGCATCCCGTTGTATCCCACCGAAAGGATTTTGTGGTCATGGTTGGCGATGCAGGCCCCCACCTGGGTGGATGGGTCCTTGCTGCGCTGTGCCGAAAGCATGGCCACCCCCATAAAATATTCGTCCCATGAAAGGTAATCGGTGCGTTTCATGAAAAATTCTCCTTTCCCGGCTGGCTTTGGCGGTATTCCCGGGGCGTCAGCCCAAATTCCTCCCGGAACACCCGGTAAAAATAGCTGGTATTATCGTACCCCACCAGGGTAATCACATCCGAAACCGGAAGATCCGTTTCCCGGATCAGCCGGGCGGCCTGGTGCAGGCGTTTTTGCTGAAGCAGTTCCTTGAAGGTCGAGCCGGTCTCTGTTTTAATCAGTTTGCTTAAGGCGTAATCCGGCAGGTTCATCTGATTGGCAAGAGCGGTTAGGCTTGCCGTGCGGTAATTGCTCTGGATATACGCCAAAGCCTCCATCACCGCCTGGTCCCGTCCGCCGGAAGGCCCGCCTGCTTCTAACGTTTCCCCATGGTTCACCAGTTCCAAAAACAAAAGGCCCATAGTAAACTGGTTGGTGCGCCGCCGGTCAGGCTGGCGTTTTAACAAAGACCAGATCATGTTTTCCGCTAGGTTCTGCACCGGCAGCAGAGGCGCCGCCTTAAAATGGAGATACTGCCCTTCCCCGCCTTCCCGCCGCATGGCGCTGAGCAAAAACTGGGAGATCACATTCCCCTTGTCCAGCATCTCCTGGGCGGTATCGAAAAATTCCGGCAAAACCATGAAATTTACTGCAATGTCCTCCATTCCGGCGGGCAGGATTTCATGGGAGGAAAACTGGTTTAAAAAGAGCAGGTCCCCTTCCTCCAATTCCACCCGGTTGACCCGGTCAATGACATGGGTCAAATGGCCCTGGCACATGAACACAATCTCCACATAGTTGTGCCGGTGTTCCGGAAAATGAACAAACCGGGTATGGGGCCGGATGTCAATGAGCTTCCCGTCCCGCAGCATCTGGCGGCTGTCGATGGTAAAGTCCCGGGTATGGGTATACAGGGCCTTGTCCACCCCGGACCGGCCGTCCAAAATCTGCTGTTCTTCCGCGGTGATCCTCCGCAGTTCATCCATGAGCTGGCGGTTCACGAAACCCCTCCTTACGCTAATATTAGCGTAACAGAAAAAAGCGGAGTTGTCAACCTGGCCCGGAAACCGGGCTTAATGAAAAAGGGCAGGTAATCACCCGCCCTTTCGTTTTATCCAAAAGCCTACCACTTCAGTTCCCCGTCCCCGGCCATAAGCTTAGTCATTTCCTCGATCCGCTCCAGAGGGAACGGCGGGAATGCCGCCGGTTTCATGGCAATGGACATAAGCTTCATGGGATTGTCGTCCGCCGCAATCCGGTTGGACGACAGCGCGCCGCATCTCCGGCACCGGTGGATAATGGCCCACTCGCCGCTTTTGCGCACCCAAACCGCCACCGGCTCCATAATGCCGCCGCAGTCAGCGGCCCGGTCGCCAGGCTCAATGTCCACATGCAGGCTGCAAAGGCAGTTGGGACAGTGGTTGCGGTGGTCGCTGCCGGCGCCTTCCGGAACAACCGGCCGTCCGCACACCTTACAAGTGAAGGCGTCGTTGCACGCGTGAGTTTTGTAGTAGCCTTTTTCGTATTTTTTTCGTTTATTTTCTCGATTCACGGGAATTCCTCCTAAAGAACGTTGATTTTTCGTCCTATGGGAGGCTTGCCCTCATCTGATTGTACGCAAACCTCCCGGTCAGCGCACTACCGAATCACAACACTTCATCATAAAAACATGTCTCCAGTCTTTTATCAAATTGAAATTGGTTGCCGCCGGACTCCCTTCGGCGGTTTTCCGCAGTCCAATGCACTGAAAGCGGACACCCCTCCCGTATTCAACACATGAACTAATCTTAGGATAACATATCCACATAAAAATTGCAAGTACTTTTACGATTTTGCCGGCTCCTCCGATTCCCAAAGGTTCCGGAGCGTTGCCGCCGTCACTAAAAGCCGGTACGGGTCCTCCCCTTTTGCTAACTTTGCCACAACCGATACCGGCAGCGCAGTTTTCTCGCAGAAATATTCCATATCCTCCGCCAGCATCTTTTCCGGGGAAATCGTTTCCTCCGGCAGGGATGCCCTTGCAAACGATTCCGGATGTTCCTGCAAAAAGGAAGAAAGCTCCCAGTTTTGCAGGTTATGTTCTTTCCGAAGGGCCGGAAAGACTGTAAAGGTAAAATACCTGACAGCCGTTGTTTTAGCCGCAAAGAGACGGCATTTCGCCTCTTTCTCCATTTCCCCGCCCCGGTCAAAGGCCCGGATTTCCTCCGCTGTCAGGCCGGAATGGTCGGCAAGCCACTTTTCCGGCACAAGCAGGCCGCCGGTCAGATTGCGGCAGCGTTCATCCGGAGAAATGGCGTCAAATGAATTCAGCATAAAAAGCCGGGCGTCATTGCTTCCCACCAGTAAGTACAGCTCCCTTTGGGTCAGGCCAAACTTCTCCTGGATTTTCTCCCGGGTGATTTCTTTCGGCAATGGCATAGGGCCGCTTTTCAAGATTTCCATGAAACTTCCTCCCTATAACAGCAAACCCCGCGCAAGGCGGGGTAATATATCAGGCTTCTTTTTCCTTTTTCTTCTCCTTGGTGCTGCGGATAACCTTCAGGCGGGAAAATTCCTCCCGCTCCTTTTCCTCCAAGGCGTTGGAAATAAAATGGATGTTTTCCTCGAAGCCGGGGATAATGATATTTTTTAGGGCGTTGGCCCGGCGCTGGGTCTTTTTAATGGACACTGCCAGCCGGTAGATGCTGTTTTCCACCTCAGCCAGCTTCACCGTCAGCTCCTTGCATTTGACAAAACAGACGAAAGCCTGGTCCAGCTGGGAGTTGGTTCCGTGAAGGCCGTAGTGGGACTGCTCATCACGGGATTCCATGGTAATATGGGGCAGTTCTACGCCCATGACGCTGCGGTAGGTGATGTCAATGTCAGAAGACAGCGGCGTGGTTTCCGCCAAATCGCCGCAGATACCCAAGGCCACGTTGGCCCGCTGGAGGGCCCGGTAAGCCCGGCAGTAGGTTTCGTCAATCTGATCCCGCACTTCCTTGGCGGTATCAATAAGGGTCATCATCTCCCGGATCAGGATATTCCGTTTGCGGTCCATCAGGTCAAAACCCAATGACGCCAGGGACAGGGATTTTTTGATATTCAGCAGGTTGCCTTTGGTTGGAAAAACCTGATTTGCCAAAAGGACTCCTCCTTTCTCACGGGAACTTTATTTCTGGCGGAAGCGTTCCGCCCGACGGGGATCGTAATGGGCCTCGATGAGCTTGCTGTCCATCCGGTCCAGCTCCTCTTTTTTCAGCAGACAGAGGAGGTCCCACCCAAGGTCGATGGTTTCGTCAATGGTGCGGTTGTCGTTGAAGCCCTGGTCCAGGAAATACTTCTCAAACATCCGGCCGAATTCCAAGTAGGATTTGTCTGCGTCGGAAAGCTCTTCCTCGCCGATAACGGAGGCCAAAGCCCGGGCGTCCTGTACTTTGGCGTAAGCCGAGAACAGCTGGTTTGCCACATCCGGATGGTCGGCCCGGGTGTAGCCCTCGCCGATGCCGTCCTTCATCAGACGGGAAAGGCTGGGCAGCACGGAAACCGGCGGGTAAACGCCGGACTGGTCCAAAGCCCGGTCCAGAACGATCTGCCCTTCGGTGATATAGCCGGTCAGGTCCGGAACCGGGTGAGTGATATCGTCGTTGGGCATGGTGAGGATAGGAATCTGGGTCACAGAACCTTTGGCTCCCTTGACAATGCCGGCCCGTTCATACATGGAGGCCAAATCCGAATACAGGTAGCCGGGATAACCTTTCCGGCTGGGGATTTCGCCCTTGGAGGAGGAGAATTCCCGCAGGGCCTCGGCGTAGGAGGTCATATCCGTCAGGATAACCAGGATGTGCATATCCTTTTCATAGGCCAGATATTCCGCCACAGTCAGGGCGCAGCGGGGGGTCAGGATACGTTCGATAATGGGGTCGCTGGACAGGTTTAGGAACATAACCACCCGTTCCAGAACGCCGGATTCCTCAAACTGGCGTTTGAAGTAGTCGGCAACGTCGTTTTTAACGCCCATAGCGGCGAACACCACGGCGAATTTCTCGTTTTTGTCGCCGCTGATCTGGGCCTGCTTTACAATCTGGGCCGCCAGTTTATCGTGGCTCATGCCGGAACCGGAGAAAATGGGCAGCTTCTGGCCCCGAATCAGGGTCATCAAAGCGTCGATGGAGGAAATGCCGGTGCGGATATAGTTGACCGGGTATTCCCGGGACACCGGATTCAAGGGCTGGCCGTTGATGTCCGCCTTTTTATCGGCAAAAACCGGGCCAAGGCCGTCGATGGGGTCCCCTGCCCCGTTGAAGATACGGCCCAGCAGTTCCGTGGTCAGGGGCATTTCCATGGGATGGCCCCGGAAGCTGGTCCGGGTGTTGTTCAAGGCCAGGGAGCTGGTCCCCTCAAACACCTGCAAAACCACCCGTTCCCCGTCAATCTGCACCACGCGGCCGGTGCGGCGGGTCCCGTTGTCCAGGACAAGCTCCGCCATTTCGTCGTAGCCCACGTCCTTGACGCCGTCCAAAACCACCAGAGGACCGTTGATTTCCTTCAGGCCTAAAATCTGTACGCTCATTTATTTCACCTCCGCCAGTTTCTGGTCAATCAGCGGATAGTATTCCTTGAGCTTTTCCAACTGACTGTTGGGCACGTTGTATTTGATTTTGATAATGTCGTCGGGCAGGCCGGTCTTGGAAATCAAGGAAACCGGGATGCCGTTTTTGGCCATTTTCAGGGCGCTGTCGTAGAAATACAGGATAATCTGCATCATGCCCAGCTGTTTTTCCAGGGGGACATAAGTGTCCTCCGCATGGAAGGCGTTCTGCTGCAAGAATCCGACCCGGATCAAGCGGGCGGTTTCGATAATCAGCTTCTGGTCCTCAGGCAGGACGTCCGCGCCGATGAGCTTGACGATTTCCATGAGCCGGGCTTCTTCCGCCAGGATATTGGAAATCCGCTGGCGGCACTGCAAAAACTCGTCCCCGTAATTTTTGTTGTAGAAAGGGGCCAGCTCGTCTACGTATTCGCTGTAACTGGTGGTCCAGTTGATAGCCGGATAGTGGCGGGCGTAGGCCAGATTTTTGTCCAGCGCCCAGAAGGCCCGGACAAACCGCTTGGTATTCTGGGTAACCGGTTCGGAGAAATCGGAACCCTGGGGGGAAACGGCCCCAATGATGGTGACGGAGCCTTCGGTGCCGTTTAAGTTGACCATGTAGCCGGCGCGCTCATAGAACTCCGCCAAACGGGAAGGCAGATAAGCCGGGAAACCTTCCTCAGCGGGCATTTCCTCCAAACGGCCGGAAATTTCCCGCAGCGCCTCCGCCCAGCGGGAGGTAGAGTCCGCCATAATGGCCACATGGTAGCCCATATCCCGGTAATATTCCGCCAAGGTGATGCCGGTGTAAATAGACGCCTCACGGGCAGCCACCGGCATATTGGAGGTGTTGGCGATCAAAATGGTGCGGTCGGTCATAGCCCGGCCGGATTTGGGGTCGATCAGTTCTGAGAATTCCTCCAGAACCTGGGTCATCTCGTTGCCCCGCTCGCCGCATCCGATATAGACAATGATGTCCGCGTCGCACCATTTGGCCAGCTGGTGCTGGGTCATGGTCTTGCCGGTGCCGAACCCCCCGGGGATAGCCGCCGCGCCGCCCTTGGCAATGGGGATCAGGGTGTCGATGACACGCTGGCCGGTAATCAAGGGCCGGTCGATGGGCAGGCGCTTATTTACCGGGCGGGGCGTCCGGATGGGCCATTTCTGGGTCAAAGTCAGGGGCACTTCCTTGCCGTCCTTTGTCCGGAGCACCGCTACGGTGTCATTGACGGTGTACTCCCCATTAGGGGACACCCGGACGATTTCGCCGGAAAGGTTGGGGGCCAGCATGCATTTGTGCAGGATAGCCGGAGTTTCCGGGCAGGTGGCGTAAACATCGCCGCCCTTGACCTGGTCCCCTTCTTTGACAGTTAAAGTGACGGGATAGGTTTTCTTTTCATCCACCGGGGAAACGCTGATGCCCTCGGCAATGAAAGCGCCGCCGGAAATGGCGGCAATATCCTTCAAAGGGCGCTCAATGCCGTCAAAAATATTGGACAGCAACCCTGGCCCCAGGGTTACGGAAAGGGGCGCGCCAGTCGGGTAAACCGGTTCGCCGGGCTTTAAGCCGGTGGTGGATTCGTACACCTGGATGGTAGTATAAGCCTCGGTAATGCCGATAACCTCCCCTACCAGGCGTTTTTCGCCCACATATACCATTTCCATCATGGAAAAGTCGTTTGTATCCCGGACCTTGACAACCGGCCCATTGATGGAATAAACGGTATTACGCAAAATCCCCCACTCCTTCCAACTTACTTAAATCCGCCCGTCCGGAATTGTAAAACTCCTCCTGGGCATTTTTCAACATAGCGTCGTATGTCTCATCCTGGTACAAGCCGGCGCTTTCGCTGTAAAAAACAATTCCGCCCAGCTTAATTTCCGGCGAAACCCTTACGGTTACGCCATCCCCGGCCAGGGAACGCACCAGTTCTTCATCTTCCGCCCGGACTAAAACGCTCCAGCCCTCCTGCCGGCCTTCCAGCATAGACTTAAGCTTCTCCCGGTACGCCTGGTTTTTTGTAAATTCCTTGACTTTTTCCGCCGCTTTGCAAAACAGCTCCTCAGTCAACTCGCTGCGGCGGCGCAGGAGCCGCTGGCGGGCCGCCACCTTTTCCTTGGTGACGTCCCGTGCAAAGGACGCGCGGATCTCCGCCGCCTTGCGCTGGATCGTGTCATAAGCGCGCTGGATTTCCACTTCCTTGACATCCACTAGCTTTTCTTCTTTATAACTGTCTACTTCCGCCAAAATCTCTGTGGTTTTGGTTTCTACCTCGGAAGAAACCGCCTTTTCAAAGCGGGCCAGCTTTTCGGTTTCATTGGGCATGCAGACCCCTCCTTGCTTTCAAATATACGGCGATGCCGTCAAATACGGATTCCCACCGCCTCCTGGATATAGCTGGTGATGGAGTCGCCGATAGAAGAATCGCCGTGCCGGTCAGGGATTTCCACAATCAGCGGCCGCTGGCGGTTCAGTTTCACATCGTAAACCAGGTCCCGGCAGAGGGTAATAAGCTTTTTGGTCATTAAAACGATGCCGATACTTTCATCCTCCATGACCTTTTGAAGCTCTTCCGCTACCTCCTGGTATTCGTGAACCACCACCCCTTCAATCCCGGCCAGGCGCATCCCCACCTGAGTATCCACATTGTCGCTGATGACAAACATCCGCATTCGGCAATCCTCCCTTGCAAAAAGTGACTCTTACAGACTGTTGAGGATCAAGATGGAGATCAGCAGGCCGTAAATGGCGATACCTTCGCCCAATACAACGAAAATCAGGGCTTTTGCGAATACTTTGGGATCTTCGCTGACGGCGCCGATGGCGGCAGGCGCGCCGGCTGCAACTGCAATACCTGCGCCGATGCAGGCGAGGCCCGTTACCAAAGCGGCGGCAATGTAACCCAATCCGGAAGCGCCGGAAGCAGCAGCCGCAGCGTCAGCGGCGGAAACCAGGCCGCCCATGGGGACGATAACCGCAATCAGGCAAAGGCCAAAGAAAGCGCAGAGGTTGCCGATGATATTCCGTTTTGCCTTCTTCCCCGTAACCGCGCCGCGGAACACTGGGAACAGAGGGGCCGCAACCAGCAGCAGTGCCACCAAAGGCAGAATCAGCATCATAAAAGTTTTCATTGTCAATTCCTCCTAAAGAATATTGTCTAAAGAATATTGCTTGCGCCGGCAGTCAGCGTTCCGGCCGGTAAGAAATTTTTGCCGGCTCGTAAGGCTTTCCGTCGCCGCTGTAAAAACGGCTGAAAATCTCGTAAAACTCCAAACGGAGCACCTGTATGCCCACAATCAGGCCCTCCAGGCACATAACAAACAGGTTGCCGAAAATCAGGACAACCACACTTCCCGCCCCGCTCATCATTTCGCTTAAGGACAGCACAACGGCCATCATGCCCGCGTGGGAAAGGATGAAACCGCCTACACGCAGAAAGCTCATGGTGTTGGAAACGTAGCTTAGGAGATACTCAAACATTTCAAAGAAATTCTCCATCAAAAAGGTGCCCACGCCGTCCTCCGGCTTTAAATTCTTCTTCCGGGCGCACAGCTTGGCCAGCGGCTCCTTGAAATAGATGCAGAGCAGCGGGATCACAATGATAAAGATGATGAAGAAGGGGTTTAACACGTTGATGTTAAAGAGCATCAGCAGGGCGGCCGCCCCAATGGCCCCCAGGTAAACCAGCATACCGGCGATACCGTTTTGACTGAAAACGGCCTTTTCCAGGTTGTGGTATTTAAAGCCCAGGTAAATATTGACTCCCATGGCAATGGCGATGGAGCAGACGCCCACGCCGATAGCGCCGATAAGCAGCATGTTGGTTGTAGCCCCGTCAAAAACCTCAATGGGTTTTTCCGCAAAGCCCAGGGCATGGAACATGGGGTCCAACACATGCTCCAATCCGAACACCGACCCGTAGATCGTGCCGAAAATCATGCTGGAGACGCCCAGCCGCAGCATAATCCGGCCGAAATCCATCTTTTTCCACAAGGCCAGCACCAGGCCGATAACGGCAATGACAAATCCCTGACCCAAATCGCCGAACATAATGCCGAACATCAGGGAATAGGTAATGGACACCAGCAGAGTCGGGTCAAAATCATGGTATCCCGGCGTGCCGTACATTTCCACAAACATCTGAAAAGGCTTGGCGAACCGGCAGTTTTTCAGACGGGTAGGCGGCGTTAAGGTGGGGTTTGTGTCATCCGGCTGGCAGACGCAGGAAACCGTTTCTATTTCCGACATGACTGCGGAAAACCGTTTCCACTCCGACACCGGCACAAACCCTTCCAGGTAAAAGCGGTTGTTGATGACCGCCACATATTTCCGCAGGCCGAAAACATCCGACGCTGCCTTTAAGGCGGTAAAGGCCTGGTTTAATGTGGAAGCTTCTTTTTCCCGGATTTCCTGGAGACTCTTGCGCACCTCCGCAAGCCGGGCGCGGCGTTCCTCCAGAGCCTTCTGCAAGTTGACAATAGCCTCCTCCGGCGCTTTGTGGATATAATCCGGCACCCGGATACGTTCGAAATACAGGGACTTGAAAATGTCGTCCACTACGGCAATCTGAGTTGCCGGCGCGAAATAAACGCCCCAGTAATAGGAATCGTCATGGTCAAAATCAAAAAAGAAAAACGTGCGGTCATCGTAAAAGGCCAGTTTGGGGTAGCTGTCCGCAGGCAGCCGGCCGAACCGAACTTTCACATAGCTCATGGAGAACACATCGTCAAAGGGAACACCCAGGCCATGTAGGTGCTGGATTTGGATCAGCGCCTGCTCTAATTGGTTAATCCGCTCCTTTAATTCCCTCTTTTCCTTGGCAAGGGAGGAAACCGTATCTTGGACCCGGACGATCTCCGCCTGGGCCTTCTCGCAAGTAAAATCCTCCGGGGGGTCCTCCCGGGACAGCTTCGCGTGAATATCCTCCGCCAAATCATATAATTTTTTCAGATGCGGCGTATAAGGGTTTTCTCCCGGAAGCGGTGAGAACCCATTGGTTTTATCCAGAGTATTGATGGCCATTTCCGGTGCGAACACGCCGCTTTTGACACACCGCAGCAGCGTTTCCTCCAAATCCGGGAGGTTTCCCACCAAATTGACCAAATGCATTTTTTCGATGGACATAATCTGAACTGCACCCACCTTCGCAACTATTCTGAACGGCATCCGCCGTTAAAGGATCAGCATTTTCAGGATCTCATCCTGGGGCATTTGATACCGGACGCCCTCGATTACCATAATAATATTCTGCACCTCAATGCGCCGCAGAGTCAGAAAAGTAAACATGGCTACCGGCGCTTTGGTAGTAAACCGCAGAAGCCTGCGCTCCAGCTGGTAACAGAGGCGGTTCGTATACGGCTCAATCCCATCTTCTTCTAAGACATGCGCATCCTCATTCTCCTCCGGGGCCAGGATCTGAAACATTTGCGCAAAATCCTCCGCTCTTATCAGAGCGTCTATCTGCGCTTTATGGTACCGGTGGGAATAGGGATACAGGTACTGGCGGATCCGCGGTTCATCATAATGGAAATACAGCTTCAGCCGGAAAATATTCTGAATATTTTGAAGTTCGATTTCCGAATCCGCTGCCTCCAGGAGCTGCTGCCGGGTTTCCCCGTAGAACTGCTTTTGTATCGCTTCATGCAGCGTCTTATAATAATAGCTGTACAGAGCATGTTCGCAGTTCATGACATTTAGGCTCTGGATGTCCTTAGGCCCCAGCCCTTTCAAGATTCCCTGGTACGGCGTATGGGCCACGCATTCCAAAAGCTCCTCAAAATTCCTTGCCCGGGCCAGGTCCATCAGGGGGAAGGACGTGTGCCCCAGCATATAGGAGGGAAGGTCTACGACAAAGTCTGTATTTTCATCCGCCTGCAAAAGCACAATCCGACGGATAATTTCGTCAATTTCCCTTTGCATAATGGGGAAATCATAAAAAGTACCGCCGGAAAAATCATACCGGCGCAGGGCGGAATATTTATAAAATAAATCCTTTTTCAGCAATTCTTCCAGCTGCCCCCGGTGGACGTTCCCTTCGTCAATATTCCGCAGTGCAATGGCGTAGGATGGGTTTTCCTTTAACAGGGCCGCAACCTCCCCCACATCACGTTTCCGAGCCATTTGGGCGTAATCCGCATAAGTCAGCCTTTTGCCTAAAATCGCCCGGATCTTTGTTAGGATCGCATTGCTGGAGCAGGAGTTCAGCATATCCATCCTCCCTTTCTCCAAATAATCATCCGATCATGCTCTGCACAATCTCATCTAGCCATTCCGGCTCCATTGCTGCGAATTCCTTTTCCAGGGCAACTACCTGCCTGTCCGCGTTTTCCCGGATCTGCTGGATTTCGTCCTCAGCTGTCCGCTGCTCTGTGGCACGGATCGCTTCGATTTTTTCCTCGCAGTGCCGCCGCAGTTTTTCCGCTTCTTCCGCCGCCTCTTTATCGGCCTGAGAAATCAGTTCTTCCCGCCGCCGGTAAGCGTCCTGGAGTTTTTGCTGTGCGTCTGCATCAATTTGTAGGATCTGCCGGATAATGCGGTCCATGTACTGCACCTCCTGTTTTCTTGGAATATACATTATCATATACCAAAAGCAGCAATTTTTCAATGGGCGTTTTGTGAAACAACTTGCACTTTTTTATCGATTTTTGTATAAGATAAACACATTGCAATTTACATATTATATCCATAAACTTTCTTGTATAACAAAAATTATTTGATGTTTTCCCCTTGACAAAATAACTTTTGTAGCATATAATCTAAACATGAACAATTGCTCATATGTTTTTATTTTACGGAAAGGATGCTGCCAATGGAACATATTCTCTCAAAAAACCTACCGGACATTTCCTGTGAGGAACCGCATCTGCACCCTGACGCTGTAGAAGAAGCGGAAAGCCAGATGCCGGACGACGACACATTAATGGAAGTCAGCGATTTCTTTAAAGCCCTGTCCGATTCCAGCCGCTTGAAGATTATCGCCGCATTAATCAGCCGGGAGCTTTGTGTCTGCGACATCAGCGAAATCGCAGGGCAAAGCCAGTCGGCGGTATCCCATCAGCTGCGGGTGCTCCGGGCAGCCCGGATTGTCAAATACCGGCGGGATGGGAAACAGGTTTTTTACTCCATTGACGACGCGCACATTGCGGAAATTATCCAGACCACCATCCGCCACTTGAACGAGGAATAAAAGGAGGATATTGCCATGGACAAAAACAAGAACGCCTGCTCCTGCGGACACTGCGGCCACAACCACGAAGAACACCATCACGATCATAGCCATGACCATGACCATAGCCACGGCCATCAGCACAGCCATGAACACGCCTGCTCCTGCGGCGCGTGCAGCACGGAAAGAAAAAGCCTGGGCTGGAAGGAACTGGTCCCCATTATCGGCGCGGTCGTCCTCACCGGCCTATCCCTGCTGATTCCCGACGGCATCTGGCGGACCCTGGTGCTGATTGCCGCAACCCTTTGGGTAGGCTGGGAAATGATTCTGGAAGGGCTGAAAGGCTTTAAGCGGTTTTCCCTGGACGAAATGACCCTGATGACCATTGCCGTTGTGGCCGCCTTTGCCATCGGCGAAGGGTTTGAAGGGGCAATGGTGACGATTTTATTCCACATTGGGGAATTAATTGAAAACCGGGCGGTGCAAAAGGGCCGCCAGCGCATCGACGCCCTGCTGTCCATTGTACCGGAAAATGCCAACCTTTGTCTGGCGGATGGTTCTGTGGAAACGCGCCCCGCCGCTTCTATTAAAGTAAATGAAACCATTCTCATCCGAGCCGGGGAGCGGGTGCCCCTGGACTGCGCCGTCCTGGAAGGAAACAGCGAAGCGGACACCTCCGCTGTCACCGGCGAAAGCCAGCCTGTTGCCGTGGAACCGGGCAGTTCTCTCCTTTCTGGCATGATTAACTTAAGCGGCGTTTTGAAGTGCCGGGTGGAACGGGATTTCTCCAATTCCACCGCCAGCAAAATCGCCCAGATGGTGGAGGAAGCCACGGAAAAGAAGGGCAAAACCGAAAAATTCATCACCCGGTTTGCAAAAGTATATACGCCGGTGGTGGTGGCGCTGGCATTGCTGCTGGCAGTTGTCCCCTCTTTGGTAACGGGGAACTGGACGGAATGGGTACACAGGGCCTTGATTTTCCTGGTTGCCTCCTGCCCCTGCGCCCTGGTGATTTCCGTGCCCCTGGCATTTTACAGCATTATCGGCGCATCCTCCCGGTATGGAGCGCTGATTAAAGGTTCCCAGCACATTGAAACCTTAGCCGCTGTGCGCCAGGTGGTCTTTGACAAAACCGGCACGTTGACCACCGGAAAGCTCTCGGTTACGGAAATTCTCCCTGTAGGCGGCGTTTCCCAGGAAGATGTCCTGAATCTGGCGGCGGCCTGCGAATCCGCTTCCGTCCATCCCATCGCCCAGGCGGTGCGGCAGAAGGCCGGGAATGCTCCGCAGCCGGATTCCGCGGAAGATATTCCCGGCAAGGGCGTCAAGGCTGTTATTCAAGGAAAAACTTATCTGTGCGGTTCCATTAAGCTCCTTGCGGAACACGGTTTTTCCACAGAAAACCTCCCGGAAGCCGCCCTTTATTTAGCCGATGAATCCCAGGTTCTGGGGGCCATCCGCACCGGCGACACTATCCGGCCGGAAGCGGAAGAAGCCATTCAGCGCCTTCATGGAATGGGCATTTCCCGCACCGTAATGCTCACCGGCGACCGGGAGGCCGCCGCAAACCGGGTCCGGCAGCAGCTGGGGCTTACAGAAGCCCGGGCAGAGCTGCTGCCCCAGGATAAGGTTTCGGCCATGGAGGACATCCGCAAAACCGGCGTTTCCGCTTTTGTGGGGGACGGCATCAACGACGGGCCGGTACTGGCTGCGGCGGACGCAGGCTTTGCCATGGGGATGGGCAGCGACCTGGCCGCCCAGGCAGCAGACGTGGTCCTTATGAACGACAAGCTCACTGCCCTGCCCCAGACGCTGGCTGTCTGCCGGAAAGGGATGCGGGTTATCCGGCAAAATATAACCGGGATTCTGGTTATCAAAGCGGCGGTTCTGATTTTAGGCGCTTTGGGCTACGCGCCCATGTGGGCGGCGGTGTTTGCCGATGTTGGCGTGACGCTGCTGGCGGTCCTCAGCACCATGCGCATCGTTATAACAGGCCCGGCGAATCGCCGGTTGTAGGGGTGGGATTTCCCCACCTGCGTAAAATGGAAAAATGTTTTGGGAAATTCGGCGGGCCGGGCGACCCGGCCCCTACATTCCTCCCGAAACATCCCGAATAAATTGTAGGGGACGGGTTTCCCGTCCCGCAGTTTTGCAAAAAATTTCAGAAAATCGTGGGACGATGCGGGCGTCGTCCCCTACAACCGGCGAGCCGCCGGTCTTAATTCACCGCGGGGCCTCCCCCGCAAAGTAAAACACCCCTCTCCGGTTGGAGAAGGGTGTTTCTTCTTCTATTCTTCAAAAAGCGGGGTGCTGAAATACCGCTCCGCAGTATCCGGCAGGATGGTCACCACAGTTTTCCCTTTTCCCAGCTTTTTGGCCAGGCGTTTTGCGGCGGCCACATTGGTGCCGCTGGAAATCCCGCACATGAGCCCTTCCAGCCGGGCCAGCTCTCTCGCCGTCCGGATGGCCTCCTCGTCGGAAATGATGCAGATTTCGCTGTAAATCCCCTGGTTCAAAATCCCTGGGATCAGCCCGTCGCCGATTCCCATCTGCAAATGGGTCCCCACGTTCCCGCCGGCTAAAATGGCGGCGTTTTCCGGCTCTACAGCCCAAATTTCAATCTGCGGGTTCTTTTCCTTCAGCACTTCCCCGATGCCTGTAATGGTGCCGCCGGTTCCCACGCCGGAACAGAAACCGTCGATGGGGCGGGCTGCCTGCTCTAAGATCTCCATCGCCGTCTGCCGCCGGTGGACCGCCGGATTGGCCGGGTTTTCAAACTGCTGGGGCACATACACCCGGGGGTCCTGCTCCGCCATCCGCACGGCGGTGCGCTGGCACTCCTCAATACATTCGCCGATATTCCCCGCATCGTGGATTAAAACCACCTGCGCCCCATAATGGGCCGCCAGCTTTCTCCGCTCCGCGCTGACGGAATCCGGCATGATGATGACTGTTTCATATCCCTTGACAGCCCCGATCAAAGCCAGGCCGATGCCCTGATTCCCGCTGGTAGGCTCCACAATGATATTTTTTCCAGGCGCGATCCTTCCCGCCTTTTCCGCCTCTTCGATCATGTTCAGCGCCGTGCGGGTTTTAATGGAGCCGCCCACATTGAGGCCCTCGTATTTCACAAGGATTTCCGCCCCATCCGGATCCGCCATCCGGTTTAAACGGATCAGCGGCGTGCCGCCTACCGCTTCCAATACATTTTGATAAATCATGCCGTCCCTGCTTTCTGCCGCAAATTCTATCCTTTTATCCTATGCGGAAAACCTTCGTTTTGTGCCGCCAATTTCCCGCAAGAACCTGCACTTAGCGTCATTCGCCGTCCGTTCCCTGGAAACAGGGAATTTTTATCCTGCAATAAGCGTCCGAAAGCAGTTTTTCCCATGGGAAGGAAATTTTATCCACAGAGCGGCAGCTTGAAAAAGCTGCCGAAACTGGCGCAGCTTTCTGTCCGGCCTGTTGCATTCCAATTTCTCCTGCCGTACAGGCCCTATAATTTATTTGCCTTTTTTCTCTGAAACTTCCACCGGGATTGCCGTGGTGCGCTTGTCGACGCCCAATACAACCAATGTTTCCACTGTATCCACCGCGGCGTTGGAAGTCAGGGAGTTGATGACAAAATCCCGGTAGGTCTGGGTATCCCGGGCCACAATCTTCATCAAATAGTCGTGGCTTCCCGTCAGTGTGTAGCACTCTTGGATCTGGGGAAACTTCTGTACGTCCTTCAGAAAAGCCTCGATGGTTTCCTGTTTCATATTCACAAGGTTTACCAAAGCAAACGCCTGCATTTCCATTCCCAGTTTTTTCTCATCCACAAGAATGGTGAACTGCTTAATCATGCCGGATTCCCGCAGGTTTTTGGTGCGGGTCAGGCAGGCGGAAGGAGACAGGCCGATCTTTTTGGAAAGCTCCAAGTTGGAAATTGAAGCATCCTTTTGTAATTCCCGTAAAATCGCCTTATCGCTGTTGTCAATGGATACGTCCATGATATGAACCCTCGCTTTCCATACATTATTTCATGTAGAAACTATTATACAATACTTTATTTCAAAAAGCAATGGATTTTTGGGAATTTGGTTGTTTTTTCCTAGGAAAATCTCACTTTCTCCATCAGAATTACATAAGACGTATGGGAAAACAGGCCGCCGTAGGATTCCGCGGCAGCCTGTTTTCGGTTTGGCATGATTATTTGGAAACTGCGGTATGGCGTCCGGCTTTTAGCAGGAGGGTTTCCCCTGCTGCAAGGGGCGTCCCATCCACTGTGGCTTCCTTAGGAAGGGTGAGCTTCGCCAGGCATCCGAAGGGGATGGTAAAGGTATAGGAAACGCTGCCGTCCGCAGCTTTTTCCCAGCGGGTTTCATAGCGGCCCGCAGCGGATTCGTAGGCCACCTCTGCCCAATCCAAGCCGGTTCCGGGCTGGGGCGTCAGTTCCACTGCGGCAAAGCCGGGAGCCTCTTCAATGGGGTTAAAACCGCCCAGATACCGGTACATCCACTCGGCGATGGAGCCGTAGGTATAATGGTTTAAGCTGTTCATGCCGGTATCGCTGATGCTGCCGTCGGGCAGGACGGAGTTCCAGCGTTCCCAGATGGTGGTCGCGCCCATATTGACCTCGTAAAGCCAGCTGGGATAATCCTCATTAAAGAGCAGCCGGTAGGCTTCCTCAGACTGGCCGCAGGCGGACAGCACCTTGCACAGATAGGCCGTGCCTACAAATCCGGTGGTCAGGTGATGGTTGTTTTCTTCCAGCAGGCGCATCAGCTCTTTCAGCAGCCTGGGGCGCATTTCCCGGGGAACTAAGTCCATATAAAGTGCCACCACATAAGCGGTCTGGGTATTCATGGCGCAGCGGCCGGTTGGGGTGAAGAACTCCTTCACGAAAGCCTCCTGCACTTCTTCGGAACGGCGGCCATAGAAGGCGGCCTCTTCCTCATAGCCCAGCACGGCGGCGGCTTTGGCGGTCAGCCGGGTGGAATAGGCGTAAAAGGCGGAGGCAATGTAATAGCGGTCGGTGCCGCCGCAGCAGTCTTTGGGGTCTTTATAGTTATCCAGGGAAAGCCAGTCGGCAAAATGGAACCCGGTGAGCCACAGGCGCTTGCTTCCGTTTTTCTCATCTTCCCGGCAGAGCCAGTCAGCCCACATCTTCATGGCAGGATATTCCTTCCGCAGCAGCTCCTTGTCGCCGGAATACACATAGGAAGTCCAGGGGATAATAGCCGCCGCATCCGCCCAGGCGCAGGAAGCGCTGCCCAGCAGGGGCTGGCCGTCCTTTTTAATCACCGGGACCACATGGGGAACCGCGCCGTCCTGAGCTTTCTGCTCCAAAATCATATCGTGGATGTATTTGGCGTAAAAGGCTGCGGTGTCCATATTGAAGGCCGCAGTTCCGCAGAATGCCTGGGCGTCGCCGGTCCAGCCCATGCGCTCGTCGCGCTGGGGGCAGTCGGTGGGGACATCCAGGAAATTGCCCTTCTGGCCCCACAGGGCGTTCAAGAAAAGACGGTTAATTTTTTCATTGGAGGTTTTCACAGAACCGGTGCGCTCCAGGTCCGAATGGATAACTCGGGCGGTAAAGTCCGCGGGATCGGGGTTTTCAAATCCCTCTACCTTAATATAACGGAAGCCGAAATAAGTGGTATAGGGGCGGACGGTTTCCTCTTTTCCGGAGGAAATATAGGTGTAGGTGGCCTTGGCGGAGCGGAGGTTTTCCGTGTAGAAATTCCCCTTCTGCAAAATCTCCCCGTGGCGGATGGTCAATTTCGCGCCCTTGGGAGCGCGGTTTACAAATTCCACCCAGCCGGTGACTTCCTGGCCGAAATCAAACACCGTTTCCCCGGCGGGAGTGTGGATGACTTCCGCCACCGGGAAGGTTTCCTGCCCGGTAATGGGCGGGCTTAAACGGGGAGAAAGCCGTTCCTTCCCTTCCCCGGCCAATACGGCGTCCTCCCAGCCGGATTCCCCGTTTTTCTCGTTCCAGCCGGGGATTTCCAGAGAACCGTCGTAAAACTCGCCGTCGTAAATGTTGTTTTCCCCCAAGGGGCCAACTGTGCATTTCCAGGCGGAATCCGTAGCCGTCAGGATTTTTCCAGCTTCTTCCAGCTGGGCAATCAGCAGGAAACGGCTGCCGTAACGCTCGCCTTCATTGCCCTCAAAGCCGAAACGGCCCTTATACCAGCCGTTGCCCAGCAGAACGGAGAGAACGTTTTCCCCGGGCTGCAGCAGGCCGTCCAGGTCGAAGGTCTGGTACTGCTGCCAGAAATCATAGGCATGGAAGCCGGGCAGCAGGTATTCCTCCCCCAGCTTTTTCCCGTTTAAGTAGGCTTCATAAACGCCCAAGCCGCAGATGGTAAGCCGGGCCGGTTTCGCTCCGTCCGCAGTGAATGTTTTCTGGAAAACGGGGCATTTCTCCTTGTCAAAAGGAGGGGTAATCCACTCCCCTTTCCAGCCGTCCGGAGCCATCGCCGTTTCAAACCAGGCCGCCTCGCTGACGCCGCAGTCCCCGTTATCGGCTTTGACCGACACCCGCCAGAAATACCGGGTTTTGGCTTCCGGGGTAAAATCCGGGGTATACCCCAAGCCCGAAATCTCCGCTTTTTCGCCGCTGTCAAAGAGGATATGGGAAAAATCCGCGTCCGCCGCGATTTCCACCCGTGCCGAAACCGGCGTCCGGCCGGTGCTCTGGGCCACCCAGCTGAAGGTGGGACGGTCCATTAAATATCCCATGGGATTCGTCAGGTGGTTTACTTTCATGCGGGTGATGTTCATGCTGCAAAACCTCACTTTACAGGTATTTTTAGAGGGCCGCGGCCCTTTTCTTTCATTATACCTGCTTTTCCAAAAAATGCAAGGCTTGTTTTTGTATAAATCACCGACCTGATTTGCAGCCGCGGTTAATCCCGCCCGCAGGTTTTGGAAAACCGCCAGGAAGCTATTGTCAAAACAACCGCCGCCAGCACCGTAACGGCCAAATATGCCCCCAACGCCCACATTCCCGGGAGAAACAGGCAGAAAACCAGGCTGAGGACGCCGCCGCCCACCATGAGGAACCCGCCAAGCCGGTGGGTTTTGTACCAAACCTCCTCGCTTTCCAGGGTCCAGGGAGTGCGGACGCCCATCATGGAATTTTGGCGGCATTTGGGCAGGATGTTGCCCAGCAGGATGTCCATAACCCCTAACAGCGCCGCTGTGAGCCGCAGAGCATCCAAGGTCATTTTTCCGGAATCTGCCTGGCTGTCTTTCCAGGCTGTCACCAGAAAGAAAATGGTCAGAACGTTGAACACTCCCAGGAATACCAGCCGGGAAATGGAAATAGCCTTCTGATTCCGGGCCTTTTGCTCCTCCCGGGACAGTTTTTCCGGCCCTATAGATTTTTTTGCAAGGCTTGTAAGGATCCAGAAAACCGGCCCAAGGGTCAGTACAATCAGCGGCAGGATAAACAGCTCGATTTTTCCGCCGTACCGGTCCACAACCCCTTCTATATTATAGTGAACCGGGATCACGTCCGGGTAAGCCGGATACACCGCCGCTGTAAGCAGCAGGGGCAGGACTGCCAGAATCCAATAACAGACGCTTGCTATGGAAAAACCGCGTTTCATTTTTCTTCCTCCTTGGAGAATTGTTGGAACCACAGCAGAATCTCCTCAAACACCGAGGTATTCAGCTGGTAATCGATAAAATTTTTCCGGCGGCTTTCCGTAATCAGCTCGGCTTTTTTCAGCTTTGCCAGATGGTAGGAAGCCGCCGCGGGCGTCACCCCCAGGTGGGCGGCGATTTCCCCGGCTGTCCGGGGCTTTTCCCGCAAAAAAACAAGGATTTCCCGCCGGGCCGGGTCCGACAGCGCCTGGAAGGTTTCCCCGAAACCCATTTTCCTCCCTCCAACCTATTTCAAAAATTCTTTAAATAGAGTATAGTCCCGCTTCTCCAAAAAGTCAAGAGGTATTTCAAAATATTTTGAAATACTTGCCCATAAAAAAGCCCTGCGGTCATTCCCGCAGGGCTTCTTCCTTATTTCAATGGAATTAAATACTGGAGAGGGTCTGCCGCCGGTATTCCCATATTGGTTGCCTGGGTCCCTTCCTCAGTTATTCTTTTTTTCAATGACATATGAGATTTCCGAGCCGTTTTCATGCTGGATGCGCAGGCGGGTCCCCTCCTCGGAGTCAAGATCGGTTGTCACTTCCCCGGTAACTGTCCAGTCGAGGTCAAGAGCCGGCGCTTCAGCCAGTTTGGGGTACTCGGAATCGCTGCTGTCTGGGGCTTTCTCTTGTTCGGAGGCCGCTTGCACGCTGTCCGGCGAATCGGAGGCCGGCGCTTCAACCAGTTTGGGGTCCCCGAAACCGCCGTTGTCCGGAACTTTTTCTGGTTCGGAGGCCGCTTCCACAACCTCCGGCGAACCGGACTCCGCTTCAACCAGTTTGGGTTCCTCGGGGCTGGCGTTTGCCGATTTTTTCTCCTGAACCATCGTCTTTTCGGGAGCCGGTTCCTCAGGAACCAGGCTGGCCGCCAAAACCGTGCCGCCGCATCCAAGGGCCAGCGCCGCTAAGATTGCGGCAGCCAGAATCGATTTTTTCGTTGCTTTTCCATTCATCATTTGTTTCAGCCTTCTTTCCAAATTTTTTCCGCCGCCGGAAAGGGCCGCTGTCCCGGGAAAATTTTTCCCCAGCAGGTTTAGGATTGCCAAACCGTACAGCCGCCGTTCCTCCCGGCTCATGGTTCCCGTTACCCGCTGGTCGCAGGCTTCTTCGCAGAGCCGCTCCCCTTCCCGGACTAATATCCAGCCCAAGGGGTTCCACCATTGGATGCAGGCGGCCCCAAACAGGAACCCTTTTACCCACAAATCCCGACAGCGGCAGTGCTGCCATTCATGCAGCAGGGCATATTCCATATCCTTTTCGTCTATCTCTCTGTCCGGCAGAAGAATCACCGGCCGGAACAGCCCCATGGTCAGCGGGGTGGCGATTTTATCGGAGCAGAGCACCGGCGTCCGGCATTTTTCTCCTGCAATTCTCCGCAAAGCGGCCCCCCCTTCCGGAGAAGACCTGGCAGTGCGCCGAAGCCAACGGCTTAGCCACACCACCTTTCCCAGCCGGAAAAGGAACAGCCCCAATGCCGCCGACATCCACAGGATTTCCGCAGCAGGCAGGAACACATCCAGGGAAAATCCCCCTTCCGCCATTCCCGGCGCCAAAGCATTTCCCCCAAGTGGAATCCCCGCCGCCGGAAGGGCCGTCCCCGTAATTACCGTGGGAAGCGGCTGGATTTGCAGCAGGTTCACCGGCAGCACCAGCAAAATCCCCGGCAAAAGCAAGGCGTAAAACCGAACAACCGGGGAAATCCGGCCTTTTGCCGCCGCCTCAAAGCCCTTCCACAACGCCCAGACAAGGGCGGCAGCCAGCCCCAAAGCAGGGAGCGTGCAAAAATATTCCGTCATACTCCCCTCCTATTGGTCTTTGAGCCAGTCCTTCAGCTCTTGGATATCGCCGGCCGTCAGCTCTTCCCCGCCGGACAAGGCGGCAAAAAAGCTTTTCAGGGAGCCGCCGTGGACTTCCTTCAAAAACTCTCGGGTTTCCAGCTCCCGGTATTCCTTTTCAGTCATCTGCGGGGCGTACCGGTATCCCCGGCCCGCCTTTTCCGTCTTTAACAGACCCTTCGCCGTCAGCCGGGCTAAGAAGGTGCAGACTGTGGTGGTTTTCCAGCCCTTGTCCGCCAAAGCCTCCTGGACCTGGCCGGACGTGACCGGTTCCCCGGCCTTCCAGATGGCCCGCATCACTTCCATTTCCGCGTCTGATATTTTCTGCGCCTGTTTCATATTCCCGCCTCCCAAAATTAAACTACACCGTGTAGTTGATATTATACTACATCATGTAGAATCATTTGTCAAGGGGGTTCCAAAAAATTTTTCTTTTCCCTCTTGACAAACTACATTGCAAGCGTTATACTGTACATACAGTATATATACAGTATTCAACGAGGTGCCTCATGAACATTATTTTAAGCAATTCCAGCGGCAAGCCCATTTATGAGCAGATCACCGCGCAGATCAAGGCGCAGATCATGTCCGGGGAGCTTCAGGCGGGGGACGCCCTGCCCAGTATGCGGACCCTGGCAAAGGAGCTGCGCATCAGCGTCATCACCACCAAGCGGGCCTATGAGGATTTGGAACGGGACGGCTTTTTGGAAAACGTCCCGGGAAAAGGCTGCTTTGTTGCGGCCCAGAACACCGACATTTTGCGGGAGGAATCCCTTCGCCAGACGGAGGCGGCCCTTCAGCAGGCGGTGGATCTGGCCCGGCGGGGCGGCATCACCCGGCAGGAGGTGGAGGAAATGCTGGAACTTTTATGGGAGGAACAGGAATCATGAACGCCATTGAAATCCGCGGCTTAACCAAACGCTATTCCGATTTTACCCTGCAAAACGTGAGCTTTTCCGTGCCCATGGGCAG